>CAZSPA010000126.1:0-2575 GCA_964608685.1 uncultured Candidatus Saccharibacteria bacterium | reverse complement strand
TAAATCGTGAGCGTCATTCCGAGCGTAGCGAGGAATCTGTCAGATTGCTTCGTTGCACTCGCAATGACGAGGGTGGTGGAATGGGTGAAGGGGTTTGGATAGATGTTTATATTCTCTCCTGTCAAATTAACTGTTTAGCGCAGACCCATAAGGTGTTTTGTGCCACAGCGGAAAACTCTCTTCAAAAGAGCTTTCCGCTGTGGCAAATTCGGCTATTTTTTCAATGTTCTATCCGTGTTCGATTATGCTGTATGGGGACTGCGGAAGCAAGGCTTCTTCAGGTAATGATGCTGTATCGTAGTTTGTATACCAACATATATGTCAGGAGGGAACGGAAGCAAGGCTTCCGCAAAACCAATTCATGTGTGGAAACTCCGGAGGTTAAACCTCTGGAGAAACGTGACTCCCGTGGGTTATTTTTTCGCAATCTTATCTGGTCGATGATTTGGACATTGTTTACTACTGCAGCGTTCCGGAATCGTTTTGGGTCACAAGTCGGAATTGTTCCGTCGAACGACTCCGCTCGCGACCCCGGCTCGCGGCTCGCCTTACTGGGCGAGCATCGCTCCGCCTCACAAAAACTATTTGCGCACGCAACGCAGGTTGCGTGCTCCTGCCTACTTTTTAGCGAACTTGTCGGGACGGTGGTTAGGACACTGCTTATTGCTGCATCTTTCAGGTATCGTTTTTGTGCCCTCCATCATCAAACTCCCGCACATTTCGCAGAGTTTTCCTGTCGGGCGCGCTTTAATCGCCGTTTTGCAGTCCGGATAATTTGAGCATGAGAAAAAGATGCCGAAACGGCCGCGTCTTTCCGACATCTCGCCGGTTTTACAAGTCGGACACATGACACCCGTTTTGGCGCGCGCCGCCTCTATCGGGTCCTGCTTTACGAATTTGCACTTCGGGTAATTACTGCAGGCGATGAATCTTCCGAATCGCCCCTCGCGCTCAATAAGCTGTCCATCTTTGCACTCCGGACATTTTTCTCCGATTTCTTTCGGGGGCGCGATTTCACTTCCGTCTTCTTTGCGCGCGCCGAGACATTTCGGGAAATTTGCGCAGCTCATAAAGCGGCCTGTGCGCGAAAGTTTATAAACCATCGGCCCTTTGCAAATCGGGCAGGGGAATTCTTTCGGCGCGTCGCCCATGTTTGTTATTTTCGCGATTTTCTCTTTCCCTTTGACGGCCTTGTGGAACGGCATGTAGAAAGTGTTGAGCGTCTTCGCGTACTCCCGCTTTCCATCCGCGATTTCGTCCAGCTCGTCTTCCATTTCCGCGGTAAACGTGTCGCTGATGTACTCTGCGAAATTTTGCTCGATGAAAGAAGAAACAACATCGCCGGTGGGGGTAGGGAGAAGCGTCCGCCCCTGTTTTTCCACATATCCGCGGTCCTCCAGAGTTTTAATGATTGACGCATAAGTTGAGGGACGGCCGATTCCGCGTTTTTCCAATTCTTTCACAAGCCCCGCCTCGGAGTATCGCCCCGGCGGCTGGGTTTCTTTCCCCTCGGAGCGCGCATCTACCAATGTCAAGGTGTCACCTTGACGCACTTTCGGCAGTTCAACATCTTCTCCCCGCGCCTCCGGGTCGGCTTTAAGCCAGCCGTCAAAGATGACGCGGGAACCGTTAGCGGCGAAATCGGGGATGACCGCGCCTTCGACATTGGACAATATCTTTGTGCGCAACATGCGCGCCTCCGTCATTTGGCTCGCGAGAGCGCGCGCTCGAATGAGCTTGTAAAGTTTCTTTTGCTCCTCGTTTGCTCCCGCGTTTCGCTTATGCGCGTCTGTCGGTCGTATTGCTTCGTGTGCCTCCTGCGCGCTCTTTGATTTGGTTTTATACACGCGGGGAGAAACATACTCTTTTCCGAATTCGCTTTCCGCGACGGCGATTAGATTCGCCTGCGCTTCTTTGGCGAGATTCGTGCTGTCGGTTCGCATGTAGGAAATATGTCCCGCCTCGTATAATTTTTGCGCGACTCCCATTGTTCGCGAGGGCGAGAAGCCGAGACGGGTAGAAGCGACCTGCTGGAGGGTGGATGTCGTAAAAGGCGCGCGTGGGCCTCTGGATTGCTCGGTTTCATCCACGCTCACGACATGCCATTTTCCGCTCTCGGCGGCGGCGACTACTTTCTCGGCTTCTTTTTCGCTTTTCGGCTCCTCAACGCAAGTGGCGGTGAAATCTTTTCCTCCTCCTTGAGGCGAGAGGTCGGCAGTTATGACCCAGAACTTTTCAGGAACGAATGCCTTAATCTCGCGCTCGCGCTCCATAAGTATGCGCAGAGCGGGGGATTGAACGCGGCCTGCCGAGAGTCCGTAGCGGACCTTTTTCCAGATTAGGCCGGAGAGGTCGTAGCCAAATAACCTGTCTAGGACGCGCCGCGCCTCCTGCGCCCGTACCAGAGCTTCATCAATAGTTCTGGGATTTGCGAGTGCATGCTGGACGGCATTCTCCGTTATCTCGTGGAACACAATGCGTTTTACATGTCCTGTATTTTCCTTGGAATCTGGTCCTTGTTTTTTGGAGCTTCCCAAGCCAAGAGCTTGGGTCAGGTGCCACGCTATCGCTTCGC
>CAZSPA010000125.1:0-2579 GCA_964608685.1 uncultured Candidatus Saccharibacteria bacterium | reverse complement strand
TCTTCTTCTCCCACTTTTGCTTCGGTCGCGAAATCCCCAAAGTCGCTCTTCTCTATTGAAAGGAAAGTGGTTTTGGATTCGTCAAACCTAAGGTCGATTTTCCCGATAGGGCCGTTGCGGTGCTTTTCCACCAGAATTTCTGCGATGCCCGGCCTGTCGGAATTCTCATTCATTTTATCGTCGCGGTGAATGAACATGACGACATCGGCGTCTTGCTCCAAACTTCCGCTGTCTCGAAGATCCGAGAGGCGCGGGCGACCGCGCCTTTTTTCAATCTCGCGCGAAAGCTGTGAAAGGGCAAGCACTGGAACATCAAGTTCGCGCGCCATTGTTTTTAGGGCGCGCGAAATTTCTGTGACCTGCTGAACCATGGAATCGGTGCCGCGAGTGTAGGTCGGAGTAATCAACTGTAAATAATCTACGATTACAAGCCCAAGATTCTTCTCCAACTTCAATCGCCGCGCAACGGAACGCATGGAAAGCACGGTTGATGAGGGCTTGTCATCTATATAAATCGGGGCTTCTGAAAGCGAAGCGATGCCTGCCTGCAATCGGTCATATTCGTCGTCCTTGGAGATTTTACCCGTGCGCAGCCTCCACGCATCGACCCCCGATTGAGCGGCAAGCATTCTGTCGACGAGTTGTTGAGAGCTCATTTCCAGAGAGAAAATCCCGACGGATGTTCCGTGCTTGATGGCCGTTTGCCTGGCGATGTCTAGGGCGAGCGCCGTTTTTCCTATTGACGGCCTCGCCGCCAAAAGTATGAGGTCGGATTTCTGTAGCCCCGCGAGCAGATTATCGAGCTGTTGGAATCCGGTCGGGACTCCGCGAATGCCGCCGCCGTGTTTTTGCAGCCGCTCAAGGCGCTCCCACGCCTCGGCCAGTTCATCTTTAATTGCAGTAAAGTTGCGAAGCATTGGGGAGTTTGAAACAGAAAAAACAGCCGCCTGCGCTTCGTCAAGAATCACCTCTATGTCTTTGTCCTCCTGAAATCCTAATTCGCCGATTTTTGCCGCGGCATCCAGAAGCGAGCGCAGAACAAATTTTGTTTGCACCATCTGCGCGTAGTGGCTGGCGCTTCCTGGAGAGGCGGCTTCGCCCGTAAGTTCTGAAAGGTATCCAGCTCCGCCGATGTCGGCAATTTGTTTGCGCTCTTTTAATTTACTGGAAACCGTAACGATATCTATCGGCTCGCTCTTCGCATAAAGAGAAAGCATCGCGTCATAAATAGTCCGGTGCTTGCCGGAGTAAAACGAATCGATTCCGACAATATCGGCAACCTCGAATATCGCATTCGGGTTAATCATGAGCGCTCCCAAAAGGGCGCGTTCCATCTCAATGTCTTGCGGAGGCACCCGCGATACCGGATTAGCCATAATGAGATTGATGTTAACACGAGCGAGGTCTTCGTTAACTGGGCCCAGGATTCAATACCTGGGGCTTATCTGGGGAAAAGAGGCGCTCGAGGGTACGAGGTTTTTTGACGGAGACCAGACCCGAACCGTCACAAAACCCCGTACCTTCTCGCTGAAGTTGGGGTGGAAGTGTGTGCTCCGTCTACAAGGTGTACATCTCTACTCGATGTACCCTTTAAAAATCGCCAAGTCTTTTAGCTAAAGAAAATGACCCTGCAAAATTACCCACCGCACTTGCACATTTGACAAAATGTGTTACATTTGTTATCAAGCTCCAATTAGGAAATAAAGACAATAAATTAGCTATCTAAAACATGCTTTCATTTGCGCCGCGAACAGTCAGTAGAGGACTTCTCTCCGATCTGCCGGAGCGCTCTCGACATGTACTTATGGACCGTTTCGGCCTAGGTGCAAAGGGCGAGGAAAGAACGCTCGATTCCATAGGCAAGGAATATGGAATCACCCGCGAGCGCATTCGGCAAATAGAAAAACACGGCCTTTCCGCGGTACGTGATTCATCCAGCTACAAGGAGCACTCCCCATCTTTCGAAGACTTGAGGCAAGCCCTTCACGCGCTGGGAGCGATTTTGTCGGATGAGACCATTCTTTCTGAAATCGCAGAGAATGCCCCAGACCGGAATCATCTGGTTTTCCTGCTTACAGTCGGACATCAATTTACAGACCGCCACGAAGACAATAACTACAAAACGCGCTGGTATGTCGATGAGCAGATTGCAGATCAGGTTGAAAGAGCGCTGGCATCTTTACATGAATCAATTGATATAAATAAACTTACTCCGGAAGAAGAGTTCTTGCAGGCTTTTGCTAATGCGCTAAAACAGGAGGGAATAAAAAACCGTCCGCCAGAAGTCCTTTCGCGCTGGCTTGCGATTTCGAAAAGAATCGGCCGCAATCCTCTCGGGGAATGGGGGTTGATTGATTCTCCGCACGTTCGCATCAAAAACACCCGCGATTTTGCGTATCTGACGCTGAAACGGCACGGCTCCCCGATGCACTTTACGGAAGTTGCCAAAGGAATCGACAAACTTTTCCAGCGAGAAACTCATCCCGCGACCACGCACAATGAATTGATAAAGGAGAATCGTTTCGTCTTGGTGGGGTGCGGGCTATACGCGCTCCAAGAGTGGGGCTATCATCCGGGGG
>CAZSPA010000124.1:0-2598 GCA_964608685.1 uncultured Candidatus Saccharibacteria bacterium | reverse complement strand
CATGCTTGATTTCGGCGCGTTCGTGCAGCTCGGCCCGAACACCGACGGCCTCGTGCATGTCTCCGAAGTCGCGCCGTTCCGAATCGATAAAATTTCAGATGCCGTCGCCATCGGAGAGGTAGTTCCCGTCGTGATTAAAGAAATAGACGAGAAAGGGCGGTATAATCTATCCATCAAGGCAGCTGACCCGGAGTTCGCTTCCCGCAAGGGACTGAATCCGTCCAAAGGCGGCCCCGATTATGGAAGAAACGAATCCGAAAGATATCACAACAAGCCCCGCCGACGGATATAATCCGTCGCAGCCAGCATCCAGCGCCGCGCCGAGCGCGGCACCAGTTGATCGTTCAACCGATAAGGCGGCTGCTACGATATCCGAGCAAATTGCGCGTCCCGCGCCAAAAAGCCCCGCCCCGTCCGCGCCTCCGATTCTGCCCATTTCCACTGCGCGCGTCCCGCCTGCGCAGCCAGCGCCTGTAACTCCGCCTGTTCCGCCGCCCCCGCCGATTCAATCAATTCCTGTTCCTCCGAGTCAACCAGTCCAACCGCCATCTCCTGCCCAAACCGCGCCGCAAGCGACAACAGGACAATCTCCAAAACCGCTCCGCGAGGACATTGCTCGCATAATCAATAATATAAAACTGCCGGAAAGAATTACGGTTAACGTCAGCGGAGGAAAGGCTAAACTGCCGGCCTCTCCCCCTCTCATTCCTCCGGCCGCAGTGGCTCCCCCGGCTCCTGTCGCGAAGCCAGCATCAGATGTTCCGCCTACCAAGGCACAAACAAAAAAATCTGACGACATGATGACTGTCCATACGCTGAAAGACGACTTGCAGGGGGTCGTCCGCGATAAGAAAATGTCGCTGGTGCGCGCAGTCGCGCTTGAAGTTGAAAAGAAGCGCGGGCAAGATAAAAGCGAGTATACGAAAAACCTTGCGGAAAAGAAGCGCGGTCATCGTGTTTCTTTCATCGTGTTTGTAGCAACTGTTCTCATAATACTCGGCGCTTTGGCTATATACGGCGTTTATACCGTTATGCGCGGAGCTACTCCGCCAGAAACTATACAGGGAGAGGCATCTCTTCTCTTCGCGGAAAAAACTATCCCTTTCCCGATAGGAACACAGTCGGGGGTCGACCTTCGTCGAGCTCTTGCGCAGATGCGTTATTCGACAGAATCCCCCCTTGGCTCCATCACGCGCATTGTTCCCATAATTTTCGAGGTAGTGGGAAACAACACGCAGGGTCCGCGCATTACCACTATTGATGAGTTTCTCAGGGCGCTTGGCGCGGAAGCGCCACCCGACCTGATTCGTGCGTTCCGAGGCAATTTTTTCCTAGGTATTCACATCGCGGATAGTCCCGTGCCGGTTCTAATCGTTCCCGTGTCTTCCTACGAGCGCGCGTTTGCCGGAATGCTCGCTTGGGAAGCGACGACCAATGAAGATTTGTCGCCTTTTTTCACCTCCGTTTCGCCGTTATCCATTGATGAGAACGGACTCTTGGTCGAAAGGCAATTCGAAGACGCTGTTATGCTCAATTATGACGTGCGCGTGCTCAAGGACGACGCGGGGGCAGTTAAATTATTGTATTCATTCCCGACCCGCAACTTTCTCGTTATAGCCGAGAGCCCGTATTCTCTCACAGAAATCTTAAGCCGCCTGCGCGCGAGCCGGCAATTATAGGGACGCTTGAAGATCGCGTGGTTTTTGACGGAGGAATCACTCAAACCGCCAAAAACCACGCGGTCTCCTCGCTGAAGTTGGGGTGAGAAATGCGATTATAGTAAGACAGGAAACCTGCTATTATCACTTCTATGGAACGAGTAAAGGCAGGTGGTAAAACCCTAGGCGCAATGAGACAGGGAGGCGGAGATGCGGCAACAGAAGATACGGAGGCGTTGCATGGCAAATTGCAAGAGGCAGTTACTGCTAAAGATTATAAAAGAGTGGTCGAGCTGGGGACTCAACTTCGCCGGCTGGCTGGAAGTAAAAAAAATATCGTTCGTGCCGCTCCAAAAGAACAGGTGGGCGTGGGAAGGCCAGAGGCGCAGGAATCACCGGCTACGAAACTTGAACGGGTGCCTGATTTTATCTCGGCAATAAAAAAGGCGATAGCGAATTTTAGCGACGAAAAACGCGGAAGCGAAAGGGAGTTGGAAACTTTACTGAACCTGTTTCCCGAACCCGGTACTCCGCTCGCGTGGCCTTTGTTGACACAGCTAGGAGAAGATAGTGGCCGTGACCGGCAACTGGAGTACTATTATTTTGGTGAATTAGAGGAGAAAAAAGTACGAGGACAAACGGTGCGTGAATGGAAACGCGACACTTCATCAAAAGCTGAAACAGGCAAAGAGGCCGCAATGGAAAAGTTCGTCCCAGCTGATCATCCGTCGCGTCACCAAAATACTAGATGGTCTTTGCAATTACAAGGCAAAAAGGCGCGCGAGGCTGGCCAGACAGCAGAAAACAATCCATATGAACAGGCAGAGGGATTGATTTATAAGGGATTAGGAGTCCGCTTTGGTGCGCCTTCGGAACTGATAGAAAAAACAAGTAAATGGAGAGATGGTTAGATCGGAAGAGCGTCGTGTAGGGAAAGAGT
>CAZSPA010000123.1:0-2606 GCA_964608685.1 uncultured Candidatus Saccharibacteria bacterium | reverse complement strand
ATCGACCAGAAAACCCCACATCCTGTAATAGATATTCTCCCGGAGCAAAAAGAAAAATTAGCAAGAAAGGCGTATGGCGGGACGATGCGTTTGGGAGCTTACCCATGCGAACTCAAGGACGGGACAATCGCTTACGACTCGTATTCCGACCCCAAAAGCTACAAGCTGCAAGCTACAAGCCACAAGCTGATTCATGAACGCCACCGCCACCGATTTGAGGTTAATCCAGAATACATTGAAAGATTAGAAAAAGCAGGCCTGGTTTTCTCGGGAAAGTCGCCAGACGGCGTTTTGATGGAAATAGCAGAACTTCCAAAAAACGTACACCCATTCTTCCTCGGGACGCAATTTCATCCTGAATTCCGGGCGCGTCCGCTTTCTCCGCATCCATTGTTCAGCGCGTTCATCAAAGCATCAGTCGTGCGCAGCAAGGCGAAATGAAGAGTTCCAACCCGTCAATAAAAATAATCTCGCTCAACATTGAGAGAGCGAAACATCTTGGACTTGTGCTTCCATATCTGAGCGCGGAGATGCCGGACGTTGTTTGTATTCAGGAAATTCGTGAGCCGGACATCCCGCTGATTGCGGAAGCAATCGGAGCTATTAACCATATATTCGCACCGATGCATACGCACCCCTCTGAGGGAAATCCGGCGAAGGTCGGAGTCTGCATTTTTACGCAACTTCCCGTAAGGGAAAGCTCGGTTGAATACTACCGTGGAAATGCGGAATTTCTACCGCACGCATTTGATGGTCCGCACAAGGAAAAGCATGACGACATAATGGCAAGGAGTTCGAGCTCTATTCTTGTTCGCGCGGATGCAGAAAAAGATGGCCGTATCTTTCGCATCGCGACAACGCATTTCATGTGGTCATCATCGGGGCGTACCAACGACTACCAGCGTGAAGACATCAAGAAGCTTCTGCGAATCCTAAAAGGTTGTGGGGAATTCGTGCTTACCGGAGATTTTAATTCTCCGCGCGGAGGAGAAATTTTCGGAATGCTCGCGGAGAAATACAAAGACAACGTACCGGCGCATTACACTACATCCATTGACGGCAATTTTCATCGCGCGGGACAGCTTAATCTCATGGTAGATGGGCTGTTTTCCACTCCGGGGTACATGGTTTCCGATGTCAAAATGGTTTGCGGTTTGAGCGACCACTGCGCGCTCGCGGCGACAGTATCAAAAACGTAGCATGAAATTGACAAGCAGGACCAACCGCGCGATAGTAGTAGCATGAAAAGGAAAAAGGCAAAAATAACGGAGGGCTATTCACTCGCCGAAATGCGCGTCATCACAGACCGTATGATAGACGAATCAGTTGATCGTCTGCGCAAACGCTTACGGGCGGCGTGGAAAAAAACAGGCACGCGGAACGTACGTCATGGAGCTGCGGTTTAAAGAATCGGCGCTTGCCGACGTGCGCTCCTTTGTTTTTCACTACGAAGAGGCTTTTCTCGAACTCTATCGTGACACTGGTTTATGGAGCGAGGAAACAATCCTTGAAAGTGTTCGCGGCAACGCAAAGCAGTTGTTCGTTGCTGTGTACGATGCGATTGCGAAGCGTCTTGAACATCACCTTGTATTGGGTAGAAAAAGAGCGCGCGGCGGTTGGCACGAACTTAGTTTTCACGTCGGAAGCAGATTGGTAATTGTATACTACTCGGAAGATAGAAAGGCAGACGTTCGATGGGTCGAGTCTATATCGATAGATAGAAAACCAATCATTTTTTGACATTTTCGCACCCGTGGATATACTAGGCCATGGCATTGAAGATTCTAAACAGAAGTTTTACATTTGACGACGTGCTTATTCGCCCCGCCGCCTCCGCCATGGAACCGGCGGAAGCGTCTCTAAAAACAAGCATTTGCGGCATTAATCTCACGGTGCCGCTCCTTTCGGCCGCGATGGACCGCGTGACGGAAGTACCGATGGCAGTCGCTCTAGGAAAGCTAGGCGGTCTTGGCGTTCTCCATCGCAATTGTTCAATAGAGGAGCAGGCGAGAATGGTTAAAGAGGCAAAATCCGCCGGAGTTCGAGTCGCCGCCGCTTGCGGGCCTTTCGCCGCCGACCGCGCGCAAGCCCTCGACGATGCAGGATGCGATATCATAGTAATTGATTGCGCGCACGGGCATAATCTGAATGTCGTGGCGAGCGCGAAGAAAATTAAAAGGAATCTGAAGCGCGCAAAAATGATTTACGGAAACATCGCGACCGCGGAGGCCGCGAAAGAAGCGTGCAAATTCGCGGACGCGATAAAAGTCGGCGTGGGTCCGGGCTCCATTTGCACGACACGAATCATTTCAGGCGTTGGCGTTCCTCAACTTTCCGCGATACTTGAAGTCGTATCAGTAGCAGAAAAGAAAGGCGTGCCAGTAATCGCCGATGGCGGAATGCGCACATCGGGCGACATCGCGAAAGCGCTTGCCGCGGGAGCTTCGGCCGTGATGCTCGGAAATCTTTTCGCCGGTACGGACGAGACTCCGGGCAAAATTGTTGAAAAAGACGGGAAACAGTACAAAGAATATCGCGGCATGGGCTCGAAGTCGGTAATAGAAGGCGCTGCGGGGAAGGAGCGCTACTTCACCCACGGACGCAAG
>CAZSPA010000122.1:0-2688 GCA_964608685.1 uncultured Candidatus Saccharibacteria bacterium | reverse complement strand
TTCCCATGCCGGGGCGATTATCCATCGTATAACTCATGAGCGCGATGCGCGGTTTTTTTCCGGCGTGTTTCATACGCGCTTTTCCAGAATCACCATAACCGTGCCCAGTATCGCGCTGTGGTGAATCCCGAAGAATCCGAGAACGCGTTTTATGGCGCGGCGCGGCCATGTTTTTCCTCCATACTCAAACTTGAGACGGAACGGCGTTCCCCGCAACAGGCGCTTCATAGACCAGTAGCTCAAAAAATGGAGATTGAGCTCTTCTACGGTATTGCGTTTCCATAGGCGCCGCAACAATACCTGCGCGAACGAACGCGGAATGTAGCTTAAAAAGAAAATGCCCGTGTGCGCTTCGCGCGGCCGCCAACGGTTGGGGTATGCAAGATAGAATTTTCCGCCCGGTTTGAGGACTCGATGCGCTTCTTGCATTGTCATGCGAGCGTCGGTTACATGTTCAATAACGCTGACCGAGAATATATAATCAAAAAAACTATCCGCGAATGGAAACTTGTTGCCGTCGTACACGCGGAAATCTACGCTCACACCGGCGTCGCGCGCATTCTCGTATGCGATCTGAAGGAGTACGTCATTGACCTCAAGACCGCATGTTTCAGCCCATGCTTTCGCAAAGGCCACAGAATAAAGGCCGTTGCCAAATCCGATGTCAAGCAGGCGCTTACCTTTCGGGTTCCCCGCCCTCTCTGTGAAATCGCCGACAACGCGTTCCGCCACCCCGCCTTTTTGTATCCAATCGCGCACCAATTTCTCGCGCTCATAGGGGTCGGTGTAATTCCCGCCCTCGCGCAAAAAACGCTCCGCGCGCTCGCGCGCCGCTGTTTCTGTTCCTATCGACATACAGTAGGAGTGTATCATTGACCGACGCTTGAGAGAAAAATTCTCTCGTAGGCCGCGGCCGCCCGCTCGCTTGTGTATGGCTTTGCGGATTCACCGGCACTCCTCTTCATGCGCGCAATATCGGCCGAGACGAGTTTCTCCATCGCCTCCGCTACCGCCTGTGGTGTAAATGAAGAAATAAAGTATCCATTTTCTCCATCGCGCAAATATTCAACTGCGCCGCCTACTTTTGTCGAGACGAGCGGCAAACCGAACGCAAGCGCTTCCATGCCCGCGATGCAGAATCCCTCGCGCCGAGAGGTAAGAAGGAACGCATCCGCGATGGCGTAAAAGCGATGGACGTCTTTGCTTTCTCCCGCAAGCACGATTTGAGACTCCAAACCGCACGCCCGCACTTTTTCCCTGACCGCGCTCATCCTCGGACCATCTCCCACGAGAACCAGCTTATAACCCGGGTGCTTTTGATTGAAAATCTGAAATCCTTCGACGGCCAATTCCTGCCGCTTTTGTTTGACCATTCGAGATACATTTAGGAATACGAATTCTTCTGGCCCAATGCCGAGCGAGGAGCGCATATCATTTCGCTTATCGGCATATTCCCTCTTTGCTCTTTCTACGGCTTTAAGGTCCACTCCGTTGTAAATAATGGTAAAACGGTCTCTGGAAATGTGTTCCGTTTCAGAAACAAAGTCAGCAACCATTTTGGAATCGGCCACAATTGCGTACTTTAGCGGGGCAAGGAGCCAGCTGACCAGGCGCATGAGAAAGGGTTTAACATCACCAGAATTATGCTCTCCCGTTATGACCGCGTATCCAAAGAAGGGCTTTAGTATAGTTAAAATGGTGTTGCTAAAAAATAAACTCGCATCGACGATATCAGGCCTTATCTCTCGAAGCGTACGCGCGAGCCGAAACCACTCGCGAACATCTAAGAATTTTCTGAAATTATGTTTTATTACCTTAACGTCAGCCGGCACGCGGTCATAGAACGTAGCCCTTGTATCGGGAAATTGAATGAGCGTGATGAGGTAAATGTCAAAACGATTCCTATCAAGATGCGCGAGCGTATCAATAATAAGGCGCTGTACCCCGCCGATAATGAAATCGTTCGTCGCGATAACAAGTTTGATTTTCTTCTTCATATTCATTTTGTAGTACGCACAAAATATCCAATGGGACATGGATGCGCCTCCCGTACGGAACGCGGGATTAACCTGTCTAAAAACAGGGCGAGAGGATACACGAACATCCTGACCGCATTGAAAAGGAAAAACGGGTGCATCAACTGCACAGCGGCGCTTGCTCGCTCTCCCATCCTTGCAATCTCGACCGATGAAAATCCGGCGTTCCTGCAAAGCCGTTCAAGCCCCTCTTTCGTATATCGCACATAATCATGCGGCTCCGGCATTTCATTCGCCACGAATGGCGAAGAAAGAAACCATGAGCCGCCTGGTTTTAAGACGCGATGGATTTCTCGCGCGAGCGATTCCGGATTCTCGGACGCATACAAAGCGTTAAACAAAAGTACCGTACCAAACGATGCGTCCTCAAACGGGAGGGGTTTATTCATGTCTACCGCAATAACTCCCGGCGAGGCGGAAAGGTCGGTACGCACAAGTTCTATTCCCTTCGGCAGGAGCGGCGAGTAGCTGGGAGAGCGGCCGCCTGCGACATCAAGAACTCGTCCAGAAATATGCGCGGAGTTTTCGCGCACCGCCTCATTGAAGAAAATCCGCCCTATGGTTTTGCCTGATAAAGCTCCGGAAACCGCACTGCCAATAGTTATCGACATATTAATCCGCCCTGATTGATTGGTCATTGTACCCGATAGTT
>CAZSPA010000121.1:0-2730 GCA_964608685.1 uncultured Candidatus Saccharibacteria bacterium | reverse complement strand
TGGACAATTACGAGAGGCGCAACCGCGCCCGAAGCCGGAGCCGCTATTCACACAGATTTCAGAGACAAATTCATACGCGCGGACGTCATCCAGTGTGACAAGCTGTTGGAGGTCGGCTCCTTCGCAAAAGCCCGCGAGCAGGGGCTTTTGCGCTCGGAAGGCAGGGAATATGTGGTTCAGGATGGAGACGTGATGGAATTTAAGCATGGGTAAGACATGTGCGTGGATGCCTGCCCCGTTAGACGCGAAGCTGTCTAATGAGTTCATGGAGTTCAAGCATCGTTGAGAAAGTCTAGGAATGTTTGTTCTACGCCGAGTTTTTAACCCAAATTAGACATCCGATGTCCAATTTTCTGCTGGACAGGTCCGGCGCATATTCACTCTGTCCCACCACAGCGCTTGAAGGCGTGTGCTTTTGATGCTTAAATGTATGCACAACTGAATATCGGTCCGCAAGGGCGGCGGCCTAAACCGAAAGTTTCGGCATGGTCGTGGCAATCGCTTGGAACATAGAAAACCCGTCATTCAGGGCGTTCCAAGCGTTATAGGGGGAAACCCCTATAGGGCCGAAAGGCCTCCTGGTGGCGGGCTTTGTGCATGCCGCCGGGGAATGTTCACCGCATGACGCTCGGCACGCCATACATCTCAAGAAAATCCGCGCTCGCATTTGCGAAGTTTCTCTGGCGCCGCAAATTTACCACCGCAACCTTGTTCGTATTTCTCGTTTACGTTGTGCAGATTTTTATAATCACCCTCCCGCACGCGCAGGGTCTCACTGCCACTGGCGGGACGATTACGATGGATGGCGCAAACGAAGTCCACACCTTTACTTCAAGCGGGACATTTACGGTAACAGGAAGCGGAAATGTTTGGGCGCTGGTTGTGGCTGGTGGTGGTGGAGGAGGTGGCGATGGAGGAGGAGGTGGCGGCGCAGGCGGTTACATCGCTAGTAGTTCGGTGGCAGTTACAACCGAAACCTACTCAATAACAGTTGGTACCGGTGGTGCTGGTAGCTTCAATTCGAAAGGCTCAAACGGTACTGGCTCGGTGTTTTCAATAATTACAGCCACTGGGGGAGGTGGCGGTGGCGGTTCATCTGCCTCTAACCCCGGTCAGAATGGAGGTTCGGGTGGCGGTGGCGGTTATGGTGCTGATAGCACGGTAGCGGGTACCGGTACCGCCGGGCAAGGCAACAACGGCGGTGCTGGGTTAAATGGTGGTTATACCGGAAGCGGCGGCGGTGCTGGCGCGGCTGGAACAAATACCGGAAGCAGTAATGGGGCTGCAGGCGGAATAGGCATTTCCCTCAGCATAAGCGGAAGCTCCGTATATTACGCTGGCGGTGGTGGCGGTGGTGCCATAGGCGATGGCACTTTTGGGGCGGGAGGAAATGGAGGCGGAGGAGATGGTGCAGACAGTAATACTGTCACTAAAAATGGTACAGCAAATACCGGTGGAGGAGGCGGCGGAGGAGCGTCAAATAACGGGGGTGATGCCAACAAGAGAACGGGAGGCAATGGCGGCTCCGGCGTCGTCATTATTTCGTTTGTTCCTACAAGTACTTCCGGCGGCACCACTATGCTCATGGGCTTTGAGGCGTGGATGAAAAGGATGACGGATGAAGGGAAGTTTCCGCCACCCACTGCCAACTTCGCACTGCTTCTCGTTCTCGCATTTTGCTCTGTCTCTGAACATGTTCGACTTCGTAAGTCGAGCATTGGAAACTTATCTTTTGCGGCGTTTGAATACTAAACCTTCCGTCTTCTTTTGGGAACTAGAAACCTGTGGTATTATTAGAAACATGAAGAAAAAGAAAAACGGTGTCTCTAGCAAGGATATTCTAAGAGCTGTTTTATACCTCACTGAAACAATGGCAACTAAGGAGAACCTTGTGGATATAAAAATCCACATGGCAACGACAAAGCATATCGAAGCCATTAAAGACGATCTAGATATAATCGGAGAGGACATTGATGCGCTTAAGGGTGAACTTGCTCACGTTCGTTCAGAGATGGCTACAAAGGAAAATCTTGAGACAGCAAAATCGGAAATCATTGAACAGCTTCAGCCGTTAGAGGTAGCTTTCGACAAAGATGCAGAGATTGTAGTAGACTATGGCAAACGAATTGCAAAGATTGAGCGCCATTTAGCAATTAAGTGAATATATGGACAAGCCGAAAGTAACGCCGAAGGATTTCTTTTTGTGGGCGGGCGTGATGGTTGCGCTGTACGTGAGCGTTTTCTCCTTTATCTCTCTTTTATTCGAATATATCAACTACGCCTATCCTGACCCGTTGAATTACAGCTATGTTGACCCATACTCCGGCGGAATGCGTTTCGCAATAGCGTCGCTCATCGTTCTTCTTCCAGTATTTCTCGTGCTAATGCGCCTCATACGCAGAGACATCGCGCGTGTACAAGAGAAGCGAGACTTATGGGTGCGGCGCTGGGCGCTTTTCCTCACGGTATTCGTGGCTGGCGCGGCTGTCATTGTTGACCTTATAACGCTAATCAATTCTTATCTTGGCGGCGATATTACAACCGCTTTTGTCCTCAAAGTGCTGGTTGTTCTTCTGGTCGCAGGCGGAGCATTCCTGCATTTTCTTGCGGATGTGCGCGGATACTGGGTGCAATTTCCGGAGCGCGCGAACAGAGTTGGCTACGCTGTCGCTGTGCTGGTAATCGCGGCCATCGTCTCTGGGTTCTTCATTATGGGGACTCCCGGTGAAA
>CAZSPA010000120.1:0-2781 GCA_964608685.1 uncultured Candidatus Saccharibacteria bacterium | reverse complement strand
TTCCCTACACGACGCTCTTCCGATCTCTTGTCGTGGTCTGGTCCTGTCTGGCTTATCACATCGTAAGAAGGCGTGACAGCATTTTTTTCCTGCGCGATTTCCTGAAATCGGCTTTTCGCGTCCTGCCATAATCCTTTTTCCACCACCTCGTCGGTTTTATGAAAAAGCTGTTCGGCAATGAAATTCTTCGCGGATTCATAACCTTGGTCAAGATAAATTGCTCCGATGGCTGCTTCAAACGCATTGGCAAGTATTATCTGTCTCGCTCGCCCCGTATCCTTCGCCTCGCCGCGGGAGAGCAGGAGAAACTCGTTCATTCCAAGCTTGGTCGCGGCATCGGAGATACTCACTGTGTTTACGAGAGCGGCGCGATAAGAGGTCAAGTCCCCTTCCGGCTTGTCTGGGTATTTCGCGAACAGAAATTCTGTCACGACAAGCTCAAGCACGGCATCGCCAAGAAACTCTAAACGCTCATTGTGTTCGCGCCCGGTAGTGCGATTCTCGTTTAGATAGGAACGATGCGTAAACGCCTGCTTCAGCAAGCGTTCGTTCTTAAATTGGTATCTGATTCTATCTTGAAATATTTTGAAATCTGACATATTCGGTCAGAACGTAGTACGTAGTACGTAGTACGTAACTAAATGCATAATCTCGTTATTCATATCATGTATTCACTACGTTCTACGTTCTACGAACTACTTCCTCTCCTTCTGCGCAAGGATGTTAATCGCGCGCGTGACTACGGGCAGAACATCATCGTAAAAGTTTAGGTCGCCGACCGATACGAGCGGAAACCATTGCGTGTCGTCAAGACCTCCTTCTTTCCTCATACGCAATTCCTTGAATTTCCCGCGCGCAAGAAAATACGTAGCGTGCCTGCGTTTCTTTCCCTTTCCGCCGCTTGCAGTATCGTTTGCGATATACTCGTTCTCTCCGAGCTGGTCTTCAACCGCGACATCAAGCCCGATTTCGTCTTTTACTTTTCTCTTTACGCCATCCTCGTTCGACTCATTTGGCAATAACTTCCCTTTCGAAAGCGTCCAGTGCCCGAAAATATCGTGGACGAGCGCGAGATATATTCCACCGCCGTCGCGAGCATATACGACGGCGCCTATCAGTTCCTCCACCGACATTCCAGTCCGTGTTCCGTTTTTCTTCCGGGCATTTCCATCAGTTTTCCCCGGTTCGCCCAACTCCACATACACGGCGCCCAATACGCCGTTCACGAATCTGCTGGATGAAGCGCCCCCAAACGTTTTTGCCAATTCTATCGCCTCATTTATCGCGACTTTTTCAGGCACTTGCGTCTTGTCCGCGTAGAGCAATTCCGTAAGCCCAAGCCGCAATATATTTCTGTCTACTGCGGCGATTTTTTCTATTGGCCATTCCGGCGCCGCTCCGCGAATCACTTCGTCAATTTCCTTTTGTTTCGCTATGGCCGTTTTCAGAAGGTTTTTCATAAACGGCATATCGGATTCGCGTGCGCCGAATTCCTTCGCGTAACCGGCGAGCCGCGACTCCCATTCTTTCTGCGACATTTTCCCGCCGGAAGAATCTCTTTCAAAGAGAACCTGCAGAACTACCGAGCGGGCGAGATGTCTGTTGGCCATAACGATAGCTCGATAGCTTAAAGCTAGTAGCCAGTAGCCAGTAGCCAGAGTAAATTCGGGATTTTATTTTTTTGCAAGAACATAAATGAAAGAACAAGAAACTTTACTTGTGTTAGGTTTTCTCGGATATTTCTTTTTCTTTAGTCTCCTTTCCGGATTCCTTTAATTCCTTCTCGCGTCTTTTAGTCCGGCGCTGTTCGCGCTCCATTCTGGCTACAATATCTATAACCACTTTGCCGTTGTATTTGCCGCAGGCGGCACAGGCGCGGTGAGGGAGTTTGTTAGCCCCGCATTCGCATTTGGAAAGGCGCGCGCCGGAGATTGCCGCATGGCTACGGCGCATTCCAGTCTTGGAGCGGTTCGCCCGCATTCGCACTACCATAAGCCCGCAGTATACTGCGGGAAATCTCAAATCACAAGCTCCAAATTTCAAACAAGCTCCAATAATTAAACTCCCAAAAAGTAAACGAAGCGCCTTTTTAGAGCTTAGAAGTTTGGATTTTGTTATTTTGTTTGGAGTTTGGTTTTTGGAATTTGGGATTTACGCAACCGGCCACAAAATGTCTTCCTATGGGGAGAAGCATGTACAACGTGATAATATTTGATTAAATGAGCAATCAAGATTTACCCATTTTCTTGAAAAATGAGCGTGTCCATCAAATTCTTCGGGAAGTAGTTGCATCTATTCCAGAAGACTCCGAGGCATATCTCCACGGCGGATCCGCTCGAAACGCCGTATACTACCGCTTATTCAAAGCAGAGTTGCCACAAAGAGATTTCGACATGGTTCTTATCGGGGATAAAGATTTATTTGTAGCCAACCTGCTTGCACGTGGGTTTGTACGCGGGAAAAAGAATATTGAAACCGCAGCGACGTTCAAAAAACCAAGGCTCGAAAATCCGAGTGAAGATTTTGCTGATTGGGTATATCTCGATGTTGTCTTTAGAAAGAATATAACAATCCAAGAATCACTGAAACAAAAGGTTAATTTCATCATAAATGGTTCCGCTATCAATCTACGAGATATCGACAGTCCGGATTGGTTCGAGAAAGTAGTGACACTACCGGGGACACTAGAGGACCTAAAATTGAAAAGGTTGAGAACGAACAAACGTTACCCGATTAATATATACGCTTGCGTTCGTTTCGTTTCTCTCGGATTTGCCCCTC
>CAZSPA010000119.1:0-2791 GCA_964608685.1 uncultured Candidatus Saccharibacteria bacterium | reverse complement strand
GCCCACATGGCGCTTCCGGGTGATGCGAGCGCCAAGCCGCTCTCCGAGAGAAGATGCTTGATTTCGTGAGCCGTGCGGTTGTGGCTGTCTGTAAGCGCCGCAATTAGAATCGCGACTCCGCCCGGCCCGTAGGTTTCGTATACAACCGCGTCAAGCGGGCCGGAATCTGCGGAGACGCCCTTGGCGACCGCGCGGTCAATGGCATCCCTCGGCATGTTGGTCGCCTTTGCGGTTTCAATGACGGCGCGCAGGGACGGCAATGTTACGTCGCCGCCGCACTTTTTGGATTCCACGGAAATGCGCTTGGAAAGTTTCCCCCAAACGTTGCTTTTGGCGGCGTCATTCGCACCTTTCTGACGCTTGATTTGAGACCATTTATTGTGTCCTCCCATATCTTAGAGATTGTTAGCGAGCGGGGCGAGTTTAGAAGCTCTTAGATCCCACTCCACTTTTCCCGATAGTTTACTCTACCGCGATTGTATACCAGGGTAACAGTCAATCAAATTATTGCATGCGCAGAAAGATATAAAAGTGGTGTGGGGTAGATGAATAAGCAGGGGATAGTGGAAAATGCAAAGCTAAAACAGCATGAAGTTGAATAAAAAACAGGACATGTGCGCGAGCATGCCTTGCCGTCAGTCGTCGTTCTTAACCTTTTTTCGTCCACGGGACACCCACCACCAATAGTGGACATATCCGGCGACGATGACAATCATCGCCAGAACGCTCTCTGGCGTTCTGTCTACCACATACCCAACGGCCCTCACGAGGAGTGCCGACAATTTTTCGCCCCGAGGGGCGATTTCCTTGCTCATTTTTCGCTCCTGTTTGTGGGCCAGACTTCCTTATACGCCTTACTCCAAATACGGTCAATCAGAGCGGGAATGCTACATCGGCCCCGTATCCGCAGTTATGCACAGGAATATCCACCCGATATCCACGATTTTGAGGGTTTTGCGTCGGTTTGACGCTAAAAATTATTCTTTACACTGACGCCTATCGATGTGCTTAACCGTGCGTCGGTCGTCCTCCGGGGGAAGACGGCAACGTCTTTTCGACGAAGGGCAGTTCCTTGAATCTGATAGGTACGCAAGTATCTAGACATTGCAGGAACAGTTCGGCGAGAGCAGTGAGATTGAGTCTGAAGCGCGTGGAGATCGTATCGAGACGCGGGGAACATTCAACCGGTTCGCAATCGCCGAAAAAGCAAAAGACCTCCCGCAAGGGAGGTCTTTTGTTTACCGTGCGCAGCGCCTTTAGTGTACATGCAAAAAAGATTGCAATGCGTCTTATCCACACTTTTTTCTTTTGAGTGTCTTAAATAAGCGGAGGCTGAGTTTTTCGCGGCGCGTCCGCGCCAATATGCCCGTATCCTTTTGGGGTTACCGTTCTTCCGCGGGGGGTTCTGTCCAAAAGCCCGAGTTGCATCAGGTACGGCTCGTGGACTTCTTCAATCGTGTCCTCTTCTTCGGAAAGAGAGGCGGAAATCGTTTTGAGCCCGACGGGGCCGCCGCCGAATTTCTCCACTATGATTGAGAGGATGTCGCGGTCGGTTTGGTTCAATCCGCCCTCGTCAATTTCCAAAAGCGCGAGCGCTTTTTTTACAGTTTTCAGATTCAGCGGCTCCTCGTTTACTTCCGCGAAGTCTCTGCATCGCTTCAATAAATAGTTGGCGGTGCGCGGAGTGGAACGGCTTCGGCTGGCGATTTCTTTTATAGACTCGCCGTCAATTTTGATATTCAGGATTTTGGCGGAACGCGCGAGAATCTCCGCGATTTCATCGTCGCTGTAATATTGCAAGCGGAATGTCCCGCCGGAGAAGCGGGAACGCAAGGGAGCCGAGAGCATTGATATGCGAGTTGTGGCGGCGATTAAAGTGAAAGCAGGGAGGTCAAGCTGCACTGTACGCGCCGAAGGGCCTTTGCCGATGATGATGTCCAAAACTCCGGACTCCATCGCGGGGTACAGCACTTCTTCTATGGTGCGATTGAGCCGGTGTATTTCGTCTACGAAAAGCACATCACCCGGCGAGAGGTTCGTAAGGATAGAGGCGAGGTCGCCCACGCGCTCAATCGCAGGGCCGGAAGTGGCTCGCAGAGACGCGCCGATTTCTTTCGTCATCAGATGCGCAAGAGTGGTTTTGCCGAGCCCCGGCGGGCCATAAAGAAGCACGTGCTCGGGCTGGTGATTCCTGCCTTTGGCGGCAGTAAGCAAAATGCGCAGGTTCTCTTTTATCGTCGGCTGGCCGACATACTCCTCCCAGCTCAAAGGGCGGAGCGCCAAGTCGAGCGAGCGCGGGCTTTTTTCGATTGTTTGTTTTTCTGTGGTACTCATAGGTTGGCTTTCTTGGATTCCGAGGAACCGAAGTAAGGCGGCCTTGCCCCGTTAGACGGCTTAAGTATAAGCAGTCTAATGGGGTTGACAACTGGTTTTAATGTGCTATACTTACCACTGGTATTAATTTTACACCAATTTTTTCTCTCCTTCGCCTAAGCTACGGCGGGGCGAAGACGGAATCACGATTTTCCGAGCGATAGTAACCACATCGAGGACGAGACGGTTTCGGCTGCCTCTATCCTTAGATTCGCGTTGCCCCTTTCTCCCGAAAGTTTCGCTCGGATAATCGTGCTTCTGCGCTTAGGATACTACCCCCAGCCTCGCGCGCAACATAACCGTGTGCATTGATAGTATTCTTCTCTTCAGGCAATCGTCTCCAACATGCCCTCGTCGTGAAGATCCACAACTCTTCCCAGCTCGTCTAGAGATGTAACTCCTTGCAGAACCTTCACCA
>CAZSPA010000118.1:0-2888 GCA_964608685.1 uncultured Candidatus Saccharibacteria bacterium | reverse complement strand
GTATATTCTGTTTCTGTCTATGAAAGAGAAAAAAACAAAACAGGCAAAAGGAACATTCGAGCTAAAGGCCGGCCTCGCGCGGATGCTCAAAGGCGGGGTCATAATGGACGTAACGAACGCGGAACAGGCGAAAATCGCCGAGGACGCGGGGGCAGTCGCTGTAATGGCGCTTGAGAGGGTTCCATCAGACATTCGCGCGCAGGGCGGAGTCGCGCGAATGTCGGCTCCCGAAATGATAATAGGTATCCAGAAAGCGGTTACCATTCCCGTGATGGCTAAATGCAGAATCGGGCATTTTGTAGAGGCGCAGGTTCTCGAGGCGCTTGAAGTTGATTACATAGACGAGAGCGAAGTTTTGACTCCGGCTGACGAAGAATTTCATATTGATAAGACAAAATTCACAATTCCATTCGTATGCGGGGCGCGCAATCTGGGAGAAGCGGTACGGCGACTGCGCGAAGGCGCGGCGATGATACGCACGAAAGGCGAAGCAGGAAGCGGGAACATCGTGGAGGCGGTTCGGCATATCCGCGCGGTTGAAAAGGGAATTGTGGAAATTACGGAATATTTGCGCAAGAGGCAGATGAGTAAGATTAAGGCGAAAGCGGTTGAGTATCGCATCTCGCCGGAACTTCTCGTCACCATCGCGAAATTGGGAAGATTGCCCGTGGTCAATTTCGCGGCCGGGGGCATCGCGACTCCAGCAGACGCGGCTTTATGTATGCAGTTGGGAGTGGACGGCGTTTTCGTCGGCTCTGGAATATTCAAGAGCAGAAATCCCGCGAAGCGCGCGAAAGGGATAGTGGACGCTGTCGCCCACTTTGCCGACAAGAAAAAGCTCGCGGAAGCAAGCAAGGGGCTGGGCGATGCGATGGCAGGCCTAGAAATAGCAACTCTGCCTACTCATTATGCGGAACGCGGAATCTAAAACAGTGAACAAACAAATTGCTATAGGCGTGCTTGCATTACATGGCGACGTTTCGGAGCACATTGAGGCGCTGAAAAATGCCGCCAAAAAGTTGCGGAAAGACATTGAGGTCGTCCAAGTGAGAACAAGACAGGAACTCGCAGGTCTTAACGGGCTCATAATTCCGGGAGGCGAAAGCACCACGCTTCATAAGCTTTGTGAAAGGGAAGGCATGTTTGGTGAAATCAAAAAGATAAGAAATATTTTCGGAACGTGCGCGGGAGCGATTCTGCTTTCCAAAAACGCGCGGAATAAAACTCGCGACCAAGAGACGCTCGGACTCATGGATATTGAAGTCGCGAGAAACGCCTACGGCCGGCAAAACGATTCTTTTGAGGCGGATATAAAAACGACTCTCGGCGACATGCACGCCTTTTTTATTCGCGCGCCGAAAATCACGAGAGTCGGCAAGAATGTAAAAGTATTGTCCGAATACGGCGGCGAAATAATCGCGTGCGAAGAAGCCCTAAAAGGGAAGTATTATCTAGCGCTTGCTTTTCACCCTGAACTTACCATCACGTTTTTTCACGAGTACTTTCTAAAGCTAGTGTTTGTCGATGCTCGAACCAAACAAAAACATTGCGATAGTTAAGATATTTCTATTCTAGTCTTTTGCAAAAGACTAGAATAGATTTAGAAGTAAATTTCATTTGATTCGCTGACCTAACGGGGAGTCGGACCCCGATTCCAAGCTTGAAAAGCTTGTGTCCTAACCGTTAGACGATGAGGCCAAAACAGCTCGCAGCCTGTAGCCGGTGGCTTGTAGAAAAAGCCGGACAGCAAGAAGCTAAAGCAACACAATAGTACGATTATTTTGGCAGAATAGCAAAATAAATGATATTGTTCTCGGAGTTAGATCATTTGCACGTTCTGTTCTGCAGAGCGCGTATGATTCGGGAGATTCTCTCTCGAATTTACTTGGACAAGTCTACGGACTTATCCAGGGGAGGAGTCGCATAGTTGGTCTAGTGCACTGGTTTCGAAAACCAGCATGCCGAAAGGCATCGTGAGTTCGAATCTCACCTCCTCCGCCACCAGAAAAATATGTCTCAATACAAAATTGTCATATACGTCCCAATAAAAAACGCGGATGCGGTGCGAGAGGCGATTGCAAATGCCGGAGCAGGAAAATTGGGCAACTATTCGCATGCCAGTTTCTCATCTTCCGGTATTGGGCGCTTCAAGCCGCTTCCCGGTGCGCACCCCGCGATTGGAGCAGTGGGAAAGTTGGAAGAAGTGGAAGAAGAGAAAATTGAAGTAACATGTAACGGCGAAATTCTTAACGATATAATAGGGACGATTCGGCGTGCGCATCCTTATGAAGAACCAGCAATAGATGCGTGGGAGATTAAGACATCATGACGTTATCAACGCTCACTACCATCTTCGGTTACTTGGCAACCGCAACTGGCACCTGCCTGATGTTGCCGCAGTTTTTTAAGACGCTCAAAACAAAGAGCGTGAAGGATGTTTCGTGGCTTATGCTCATTGTCTATTTCTTTAACTGCATCTTCTGGCTCGCGTACGGACTGCTTCTCGGCTCGACTCCGATAATCCTAACCAACTCAATAGCCCTCGTCATCAGCATCGCGCAGATAGTTTTGCAGGTTAAATATTCTAAGCAACCCAATGCAATATGAACGTAGCAAAGGAGGTAGCCGTATTCGGAGGAGGGTGTTTCTGGTGTACAGAGGCGGTTTTCAAGATGCTCAAGGGTGTTTCGGTAGTTTTGCCCGGATACTCCGGCGGTACTCCACCAGCTGGCGGAGAAAATCCGACATACGCACAAATTCCAAATGGGACAACTGGCCACGCCGAAGTTGTTTACATAGAATTTGACCCGAATGAAGTTTCGTACAAAACGCTTCTCACCGTGTTTTTCGGAAGCCACGACCCGACTACACTCAATCGGCAGGGAAGT
>CAZSPA010000117.1:2546-2891 GCA_964608685.1 uncultured Candidatus Saccharibacteria bacterium | reverse complement strand
ATATTACGCGGTGCTTAAGGTAATTGATGACGTGTCGTTTTGGGGACCAGGATTACTCGTATTTATAATGTTGGGTGGTTTCGTAAGCAGAAAAATTAAGGAGATGCAGGGAGATGTCGTGAACAAAAAAGAGCACGAGAGAATGAGAAAAACAATTAACGAGTTAGTTGATGCGGCTAATCTAATGATGGAGAAGATTGGTAGAGAGGGTCCACAATCTTTGACCTCCGAGGACGTAGTTCAGGTAAAGGGAATATTAAGAGAGGGCGGGAAACTCTTACCCTCAGGAGATAACCTGCTACTTTCACCTCCACCTTCACCTCTACCTCCGGGCATGATAAGAAA
>CAZSPA010000117.1:0-2536 GCA_964608685.1 uncultured Candidatus Saccharibacteria bacterium | reverse complement strand
TTGACAGACGACCTATACGACTCCTTACTTACACGGCTCTTGAAAACAAGTATCAAGCTTTTGAATTTGAGAAATATCTCAAGTCCGGATCCGGTCGAGCATTCATTAAAAGACACTTTTCCTAATACTTACTATCCATGCAAAACCACTCTCAAATAAAAGCAATTGTTTTTGACTGGGACGGGGTCATTGTCAATTCAATGCAAAAGATTGCGCTCGCGATACAAGAAACCGCCGCAAGTTATGAAGTGCAAATATCCATTCCAGAAATTTTTGCAAGATTCTCCCAACCAAAAGAAGCGTTCTACAAAAGCATCGGCATTGACCCGGAAAATAAGGAGGGACTGAACGCGCGACATGCCGCAGGTGACGATAAATATCTCCTAAATACCGAGCTTTTCGAGGATGTCCGACTAACTCTTAAAAAGTTAAGCGAAAAAGGGTTAAAGCTTGGAATTGCAACTCAGAGAATGGATACGGGAAAAATAGCGATACGAAATGAGATTGAGGCACACAAACTACAAGCATTATTTCCTCTTGAAAATGCTCTCGGCGGAGAAGAGAAAAAGGAACAAAAACTTCTGCTTCTTGCCAAAAAATTTGGAATAACGCCAAACGAACTCCTATTCGTCGGCGACTTGCCTTCTGATATTCAAGCGGCCAAAAAAGCAGGTGTGAAGTCTGCGGGAATTTCGCGGGGTGAATCGGGAATGGTGCGGCTCAAGGCAGAAAATCCGGATTATCTTTTGCACTCGCTTTCAGATTTACTGAAGATGGTTTAGCAAAAAAAACAGAATGTCCGCTATAATGTAGTAATGCAAGTTCTTATCGTCGGCGGCGGGATTGCCGGGCTCACGCTTGCGGCATTTCTCGAACAGTCAAATATCGAGTACGAGCTCGTGGAAAAGGCCGAGAACTGGAAACAGCAAGGTTATCTCATCGGCCTTTGGGACAACGGGCGGGACATTTTGCAAAAGCTCGGACTTGCCGAGCGAAGCGATGAGATTGCGTCGCGCATTCGCAAATATCTTATCCGCGACGGCAAGGGACGGCTTCTGCGCGAATATAAGCTAGAACAACTATACAGAGATTACGGAACAGCCCTTTCATTCTTCCAAAGGCCAGAACTCCATGGACTTCTCCTAACAAGAATTAATAGCGACAATATAAAGCTTGGCGTCACGATAAATAAGCTGGAGGAAGGCGAAGCTGGAGTCGCGGTAACGCTATCAAACGGCGAGATTAAAACTTATGCCCTTGTTGTCGGCGCAGACGGCATACACTCATGTGTCCGCGCGCTTGTGTTTGGAAAAAATATAGAGAAATACGAAAATTGGCGCACATGGTTTACGTGGATAGACAATAAATATAGCCCGCCTGGAATAGTGAACGAATATCTGGAACCATGCGCATTTGCAATGACTGTTCAGTCTGGAGAAAAAACCCTTGTTTCATTATGCGCGCCCGCCGACCATAAAATATGGGATGTAAAAGAAAACCGAGTGGAGCAGCTTAAATTATTGTTCAGGAGCGAAACGTTGCTAATGCCGGGAATATTTGAGAATGCCAGAGCAGAGGAGATAACGCCGACTGATTTGCTTGAGGTTCATTTGAAAAAATGGGTGCGCGGGCGCACGGTTCTTTTGGGGGATGCCGCGCACGGATATGGCCCGCATGCCGGACTTAGCGCCTCCATGGCTATGGAGGATGGCTATGTTCTCGCGGGAGAGCTTATGCAAGTCAATGAGAGTCGTACACTAGCGGACGCGCTCCTTTCATACGAGAGAAAACGCCGAAAAAGAAACTCGGTGGCCGAGAGAGCAAGCCAGAAAATGCGGTTGTTTTCTCTCACAAAATCCAAAGTTGCGAGGAATTTGTTGAATTTTATTATTCCTTTTGTTCCTGAATCTTTGCTTGTGCGCGATTTCAATCTTCTTCTGAAAGAGGAGCTTTAGAAATTGTCGCGGGGATTTTTTGCTACCGCATTTTCTTGATCCTGTTTTTGTAACCTTTAAGATTGAGATTGCCCGGCGCGCCCAAGCTTATTTTGGATGCGATGTTTTTTGCCAAGTCTACTGGTTTATCGGAGATAAGACCCGCTGCCTGTCTATACGCATCGCGGAATGGGACTCCCTTTTCAGTCACTAACGCGTTTGCAATATCCGCGGTGAATATGCCGGGGGTTATTTTCGCTTTGATGCTTTCTTTTTTAGGAGTTAGACCTGCCAAAACCAAGCCGACAACCTCTAAACTATCGGCAACAATCTTCGTGCTCTCAAATAAGGGTTTTTTCATCAGCTGTCCGTCTCTGTTGTAGCCGGAGATAAGATTCTTTGCAATGTCTTTTGTCATTAATTGATTTGCGATGACCACGCTCACGTTCCCGCGCAAGATTTCCATCACATCGAGATTGTGCTTTTGAGGCATTATGCTCGAGCCGGTCGTAAGCGACTCGTCCACGGCAAAGAAATCAAATTCTTGTGATGTGAAAAGAAGTATGTCATTTGCAAACTTTCCAAGAGTTAGCATCACTTGC
>CAZSPA010000116.1:0-2904 GCA_964608685.1 uncultured Candidatus Saccharibacteria bacterium | reverse complement strand
TACTCTAGATGTACAAAGGAATTGTAATCGGGTGCGGAAATATCGGGGCTCTTTTAGAGGCTGATGAGAAACGAGCGAGGCCGCGCACGCATGCAAGCGCGCTCGCGGGCAATCCGAAGACCCCTCTTGCGGCGATTGTTGACGTGAACGAAGAGAGCCTGAAAAAGGCCAAAGCGTTTTTCCCGGAAATTCCCTCATACACCGACCTCCAGAAATGCCTTTCAGAAATCAAGCCGGACATAGCAATAGTTGCGACAGATTCCGCGAGCCACGCATCAGTTATCGGACAGTGTGCAAAGAGCGGCGTGCCGATGATAATCGGCGAGAAGCCCCTCGCGCACTCAATGGACGATGCAAGAGATATCAGCGCCGTTCTCAAGAAGCACGGCACGACATTCGTACTCAATTACCAGCGCCGCCTGTTTCCTCTTTTTCGCGAAGCGCGCGAGATGATTCGTCGGGGAAACCTTGGCGCGATTCAGCAGGCTACATGCTATTACTCAAATGGCGCACATAACAACGCGGGGCATACAATAGACGCACTGCTGTTTCTCTTGGGCGAAAGAATTTCTGCCGTGCATGGATTTATCAATGAACGCAATGCGACTCATCCGGACAATGACCCGAACATTGACGGGATACTAATTACCGAGAGCGGCATCACAATCACTTTGCAGAGCTTCGACCAAAAATATTTCGGCATTCACGAAATCTGTATTTTTGGCGAGAAAAGCGCGGCGCTCCTCCATGAATATGGATACGCGCTTGATGTTGCCCCGCTCAAGCGCTCCGAGCTAACTGGCTTGCCCCAGTTTTCGTACAAGGATGCAGAGGGCAAGCGCGATGTCCGCAGCATGACGGCAGACGCGCTCGCGGAAGTAATTGCGGCGTATGAAGAAAAACGCGGGCCGGAAACCGGAATCAAAAATGGCATGGAAACGCTGGCAGTACTGGAAGCGTTTTCGAGAAGTGCGTTGCAAAATGGCGCACGTGTCGCGGTCGCATATACTGTCTAGTATGAAAAGCACATCAAAACTTGCAATGAGTGGCGGCAAGCCCGTTCTCGCAAAGCCGCTTCCGCAGGTACACAACGTCGGCGATAAAGAAATAGCGGCGGCCATCCGCGTTATCAAACGCCCGCCGCTTTCCGGTTTTCTCGGCATGGCGGGGAAGGGATTCTTCGGCGGCCCCGAAGTACTCGCGCTTGAAGCGGAGTTCGCGAAGAAATTCAGAGTTAAATACGCAGTTTCATTCAATTCTGCAACAACCGCCCTACACGGCACAATAGTCGCCCTCGGCATCGGGCCTGGCGATGAAGTGATAGTTCCGCCCTACACGATGTCGGCTTCCGCAACGGCGATTCTTGCAAACGGCGCCGTGCCGATTTTCGCCGACATCGATGAAAAGACATTTTGCATAGACCCTAAATCGGTGCGAGAACGCGTCACGAAATACACAAAGGCGATAATGTCGGTTAATTTGTACGGCCAGGCGGCTGATTTAACCGAACTGCTGAAAATTGCCAGAGAGCGCAACATCAAGATTATCGAGGACAATGCGCAATCACCGGGTGCCATGTGGAAAGGGCGTTTTGCCGGCACTATCGGCGATGTGGGAGTTTTCAGTTTTAACGTACACAAGACTATGCAAACGGGGGAGGGTGGAATGCTGGTAACAAATGACGCCAAGACCGCCCTGCGCGCGCAATTGTGCCGCAACCACGGAGAGGCAGTCGTTGACCAGATGCCGGATTACAGCGCCGGACCGATTTTCGGGAGTAATTACCGCATGACCGAAATTGTTGCCGCGATGGCGCGCGTTCAAATGAAGCGCCTTGACTTTCTAACCAAGAAGCGGCAAGCGCTTGCCAGCTACCTTGCGAAAGAACTTTCTAAAATCCCGGGAATTACGCCTCCTTTTATACATCCGGACAATACGCACGTTTTCTATCGCTTCGCGATGAAAGTAAATGAGAAAGTACTCGGTATTTCGCGCGACACTCTCTCAAAAGCAATGAAGGCGGAAGGATTTACAATGTCGCAGGGCTACGTAAAGCCCATTCATTTGCTGCCGCTTTTTCAATCGCGCCGCGCATTCAACAATACGGAATTCCCGTTCAAGAATAATTATTACAGCGGCAACCCCGATTATTCCAAAGGCACTTGCCCTGTTGTCGAGCGGTTGGAAAGAAGCGAAATAACACTCACTGATATTTGCCAGCATCCGTACACGAAGCGCGAGATTAACCTGTTTCTCAAAGCGCTACGCAAGATTCTTGAGCATAAAAATGAAATCCGCTAAGCGCATCTTATTCAGCGCCAATGACCCGGGCGGCGCGCAAGCCATCTTGCCGGCAGTTATGGCGCTCATCGCGCGCGGAGACGATGTCCGCGGCATTCTCACTGGTCCGGCGCTTCACCAATTTCGCTCTGCCCGTCTCCCACCCCAATACTTAGATAAGGAACTAAGTATCGGGATAATTGATGGAACACTGCTTTCCGACGACGAGTTGGCCCGCGAAGTGCGAACATACGCACCAAATGCATACCTTGCCGGTACCTCAATCGGCAACAGCATTGATAAAAGAATATTCAAACAATTAAAAAAGATTCCGTCTGTGTACGTAATAGATTTTTGGTCTAATTACAAACACCGATTTTCGGAGGCGAAAGGCGACTTTGCGCATATTCCGACTCGCATTTGCGTTATAGATGAGCGCATGCGCAATGAAATGGTTAGGGAAGGATTTCCCATTGGACAACTAGCCATTACCGGCAACCCCCATTTTGAACATTTTACAGAGGGCATAACCCGCGATGCCGAGGACCACAATCGAATCGTTTTTATTTCACAGCCGATCCGCCAAGACGATATGGCTGATAATGGAGAGTCCGAAAGCGGATT
>CAZSPA010000115.1:0-2905 GCA_964608685.1 uncultured Candidatus Saccharibacteria bacterium | reverse complement strand
GTCTTAGATGCACCCCCCCTTGCAACCTCCTTTCTTGTTGCGTTATAAACAAAAACTATTCTTTTGACCGCCCAGGGGGCACATGGTCCACCCATGAGCCCTCCTTCCCCTGCCTCCCGACAGAGGAGCTTGAAACATATCATTCCGTTTTTTTTTGTAAAGGATTATCAGCCACTGCAGTGGCTCGCAGATTTATGCAAAAACCCAGCGCAGATTTGCGCAGATAAAGATACAAACGTTGCCGTCTTGCTACGGGCTACAAGCTACTGGCTACCGGCTGATTTGAGCTTGACTTTTAAACCCGCGCGATTACTATTGTTTTAAACCCCGAGAGGGGTTTTTGATTAGGGGAAATTACTGTAACCTATAACCTGACACCTGTAATCTATGTCCTTCCTTCAATACCTCAAAGACACCCGCGGAGAACTGCGATATGTCGCTCGGCCTATTTGATTACATTTTCACAAACGGACTGCGTAACGTATTTGAAATCTTGCCCGCATCAAGCGCTACTCCGCCGCTCACTATCACACAAACTCCTATCTCAACCAGTACTCTCGTTTCCACCACAACCAATCAGTAATTTCTACGCATTTACTACGTACTACGTTCTACTAACTACGCACTAATCTTCATGTCCAAACAAACACACGGCTCCGAGCGCAGATGGTATGCGATACACACGTATTCCGGCTACGAAGATGCTGTGGCCCGCAATCTGAAACAGCGCATCGAGTCGTTCAGCATAAAAGACAAGATTTTTAATGTCGTGGTTCCTTCGGAAAAGAAAATCAAGATTAAAAACGGGCGCAAAACGGAAGTGCGCGAGAAAGTTTTCCCGGGCTATGTGTTAGTGGAAATGATTGCGACAGACGACGCGTGGAGCGTTGTGCGCAACACCCCGCAAGTGACGGGATTCGTCGGTACCGCAAATCAAGCCGTACCGCTCGAGCAAGATGAGGTGGACAAAATCTTGAAACGCGCGGAAGGCGACACAGTACGCCACGCAATTGACCTCGCGCTTGACGACGCGGTAATAATCGTCGACGGTCCGTTCAAGGATTTGGAAGGAAAAGTGGGAGAGATTGACGAAGAGCGAGGAAAGGTTAAGGTGTTGGTTCCAATGTTCGGACGTGAGACGCCAGTCGAACTCGAAGCCGACCAGGTACAAAGGGTATAGTGATTAGCCAATAGCCACTAGAAAATACAACAGATTACAAAAATTATTACTCTATACCCTAAACCCTATAACCTAACTAACTATCCATATGGCCAAACAAGTCACAAAAATAATAAAGTTGCAGATTCCGGCGGGAGCCGCTACACCTGCTCCGCCGGTCGGCACCGCGCTTGGGCCAGCGGGGGTAAACATCGGCGAATTCGTCAACCAGTTCAACACAAAGACGAAGGCGATGGCGGGAAGTATCCTCCCCGTTTTAATGAAGGTCTATAGCGACCGGACTTTTGATTTCATTGTTAAGAAACCTCCGGCATCCCGCCTTATTCTCAAAGCCGCCGGTCTTGAAAAGGGCTCCGACAAGCCGCATTCCAACAAGGTAGGAAAGCTCACAGGGAAGCAGGTGGAAGACATTGCGAAAGAAAAAATGGAGGACTTGAATGCGAACAATTTGGAGAGCGCAAAGAAAATAATCGCCGGAACCGCGCGCTCGATGGGTATAACCACGGAGTAACCACTAGACGGGCCGTTGGCGTAGGTTGATAATCCTTTTATGTTTGCACACTAAATGTGCCGCCTTTTATGCAAAAAGGGAAATTCATCGTCATCGACGGGATTGGCGGTTGCGGAAAGACAACTCATGTGAGGCGTTTGCATGCACGAATGCGGAAGGGAACGATACTTACGCATGAGCCGGGCGGAGCGCCTTTAGCTGAAAAGATACGGAAATTGCTTTTGCACGGCCTTATTCCAACCGCGGATGTCGTGACAGAGTTTCTCCTCTTTTGGACAGCGCGCGCGGAACACATGCGCGAAAAAATCGTGCCGGCGCTTAGCGCTGGCAAAAATGTAATTTCCGACCGCTTTGATTCTTCGACGTTTGCCTTTCAGCTTTTCGGCGAGCAAAATCCGGAACTTACGAAATTATTTTGGGAAGCGCGCAAAACGGTTTTAGGAAAGTATGAACCGGATGCGTACATAATTTTGGATATTCCGATTTTGGCGGCAGAAAAACGCCGCGCGAAGCGAAAGCCCACAAAAGACCGTTTTGACGAGAAAGACCGAGCGTATCAAGCGCGGGTGCGCAGTGGCTTCAAGAAATTTGCAAAAGCAATCGGACCACGGGCGCATGTTGTAAATGCAAATCAAAAGCCGGGAAAAGTTGATGCGGACATCTGGTTCATTTTGAGAAAGATATAGTGTTGGCATTCTGGTACAATTCCCAAATGCTCGTTGCCAACACAATAAAACAAGCGCTTGCGGGCTCTTTGGGTGAAGCGGGAATCAAGGTTTCCGCGCAAGGGGTTTTGCTTGCGCGGCCGAAAGAACTTTCGCATGGCGATTATGCGACTGGAGCGGCTTTGCAATACTCCAAACAGGTTGGCATGTCGCCCGTAAAACTTGCGGAGAAAATTGTTGCTGGGCTTGGGAAATTAGATGGCGTGAAAAGTGTTGAAGTGGTAGCACCGGGTTTTATAAATTTTCATCTCACGCCGGATTCCATTAATGAGGTATTGAGGCAAGCCATTTCGGATGATGAATCGTGGGGAAAAAATGATTCGCAAAAAGGAAAGCGGGTAATGGTGGAATACACAGACCCGAATCCTTTCAAGGAATTTCACATCGGGCATTTGATGAGCAACGCAATCGGCGAATCAATTTCGCGGCTTGTAGAGTATTCCGGCGCGGAAGTGAAGCGAGCGAATTATCAAGGCGATGTCGGCCCTC
>CAZSPA010000114.1:0-2924 GCA_964608685.1 uncultured Candidatus Saccharibacteria bacterium | reverse complement strand
CACAAAAAACAGCTGCACCAACAACATCACCTACACGGGCGGCTGTTCTGCGCCATCGGCGATGAACAGCCGCTCCAACCAGCTTGCCAGTGTCTTTGGAGCCGTTAGTAGCATGACTAGCACTCCTGCTCCGCAAGAAGAAGGCGACAGTTTCAGCTACACATGGAATCGCAACTTGCAAACCTACTCGCAATATCCGGAAGATATTAAGGCGCTCCAAACCGCGTTTGCGCGCGAGGGCGTGTATGCCGGGCAAATAACCGGCGGATTCTACGGCCAGACATACACGGCAGTAAAGCGCTTCCAAGAGAAGTACGGGATTGACGCAACCGGCTTCGTGGGCCCGCAAACACGCTCTAAATTGAACGAGCTGTATTAAGTCAAAATTTGACAATTAAGCTGAAACAGTATATAATTGTGCACAGTAGATAGGCCTCTCTTTAAGGCGTAAAAAAAGGCGCATGAGGGGGGCTTGTTGTTGTATCGGCCGTACAGTTCACCAATTTGTGTGAAATACGGCTATCATTGTGGTTTGACTTCAAGGAGAGCAAAATGCATTTCCAACAGGTGGCAATTCTGACATCCCGACCCGACCCGAACGTGTTCCCGGCATTCCAGGGAAGCACAGGCAACGATCTCGCGATTGTTGCGGCGTCGGTGTGGTCGCTCGCAATGGGGGACGGCAACGATGCCGTTATCAGCCTGTCCCACGGCACCTTTGCCGACATGGGCAGAGGAAATGATGTCGCCCTAGGCGGAAACGCCGGCGGCAATGCGTTCATCGGCGGGGAGGGCAACGACTACTTGGCCGTTGCCGGCGGGGATGGCAATTACCTCGACGGCGGCCCCGGCGCCGACATGATTTTTGGTGGCACGGGGCGGGATACCATCTCCTTCGACGCAAACGATTTACTCGTGTTCGGCGGTGCTGGGGCAGACACGTTCCGTCTCAACCCGTTTTACTCCGGCGGCGTCGCCCGCATCGCGGACTTTGATGGGACCTCCTCGCAACACGACGTCCTTGACCTATCGATGTTCGGGGGTCTGGCGAGGGAAAACATCTCCCTTTTCGGCTATGGGCTCGGCGAGCAACTCCTCTATGTCGAGGGAAATGCTGGTGAAGGCCGTCCGGCTGTCGCAATCGTCGGAGTTCACTTCGACGGAATCGACCAAGCGGTTGCGTCCGGTGCGCTCGTATTGGGCTATGACGGAGCCAGGGGCTGACCGAACAGTCGCAGCCGTCGAAGAAAAATAATAATTCCAAACCATCTCGCTCATTCGTATCCAACCACCGGTTCCTCCTTCGGGGAACCGGTGGGTTTTTTTATTACCCTTTCCCTATATCCCTATCTTTACGCTATAGCGTAAAGATAGGGATATAGTTTGTGAAAACAAAATAAACCGCGTCTTACTTTTACTGGAGTTTCCTTGATGACCTGGAATTTTATAGGAGTATTATGAATGCTGGTCGATGAGTTCTGGAATTATTTTCGGAATTCGTCTTTGCAGTTCATTTCGGTAAAGGAGAAGCGAATGTCTACGCGCTCGAACGCCTCTCCTTTACTGGAGAGAGTAAATCTGGAAGATGTGTTGATTCCGGCAGGCAGAGCAGAGGTGTCTATGGGGGAAAGAACAGTTCTCCTACCCTATGGAGACACTCCACGATGGATGACGGGCTGGCGAATCGCCGCTGTACTGCCGATTGGTCATCGGTTCGCTCCGACTGACGCATACGCGCTCATTGCGCGCATGATTGCCGTACAGCCGCATGGAGAGCCAGGAAACATACCGCTCCCCAACGGAGCAGGGAATTTATTTCCGTGCGGAACTTATTTCATCAGTATTTGCCGGGATCTAATCCGTCGGCGATGGAGTACTGACGTATTCCATATGGGCTACACGTGGGGCCCAGGGCAACGCGTGTTCAACGCAAGTTTGATAGTGCGTTAAACTCGCATGCTCGCCTCCAATCCCCGAGCTTGTTTCTTGAGCCCGGGGATTGTTATTTTAATACAAATATCCAATCTTCTGCCTAGTGCCTAGTGCCTATTCAGAATATACTTCCTGAATGTTATTGAAAGAGGGAATAGAGATAGGATAATTATGTCGGCAAAAGAAAACATAGACGCAAGAATATCAGAAATTGAGGAGCTGATGGCTAGCCCCGACTTTTGGAGCGATAAGGAAAAAGCGCAAGCTATGCTAAAAGAATATCAGTACTTAAAAACGAAGCTCGCGGGAGGCAGTTCTTGCGACAAGAATGATGCGATTATCTCCATTATCTCCGGCGCGGGCGGGGATGACGCGGAAGATTTTTCAAGAATTCTTTTCAGCATGTACGGCAAATATGTCGCAGGGAAGGGATGGCGCACATTACTCCTTTCAGCAAACGAGAATTCAGTCGGGGGATACAGAAGCGTCTCGTTTGAGGTCCTCGGCGCCGAGGCTTACGGGACTCTAAAAAATGAAGCGGGAGTGCATCGGCTCGTGCGAATGTCGCCCTTTAATGCCGCGGGAAAAAGGCAGACAAGTTTTTCAATGGTTGAGGTGCTTCCGAAACTGCCGGACGTTGGCGAGCTGCACATTCCGGATGATGAATTAGAAGTTTCCATCGCGCGCTCGGGCGGCCCCGGCGGGCAGAATGTGAACAAGCGCGACACCGCTGTTCGCATGACGCACAAGCCGACCGGGATTTCCGTTCACGTTACTTCCGAGCGCGGCCAGTCGCAAAATCGGGAAAAGGCGCTGGAGATGCTCCGCGGGAAACTTTTTAAGCTCCGCGAAGAAGCGCAAGTGAAAGAATCGCGCGGATTTTCCGTTGCCGCGACCACGAAAATAGAATGGGGAAGCCAGATTCGCTCGTATGTATTGCATCCGTACAAGCTCGTGAAAGACCACCGCACAGAACATGAGGAGCGCGACAC
>CAZSPA010000113.1:0-2945 GCA_964608685.1 uncultured Candidatus Saccharibacteria bacterium | reverse complement strand
ATATCGGAGGGCTGCCTGTGATGGCTCACGCAAAAGAAGAGATGGAAGAAATGGTGGCGATTGCAAATTGTTTGGTTCTGAACCCCGGCACGCTCGACAAGGAATGGGTGCAGTCAATGAACATCGCGGGAAAAAGGGCGAATGCGCTCGGCATTCCGATTGTTCTTGACCCCGTCGGCGCGGGGGCGACGACATATCGCACGAAAACAAATATGGGCTTCTTGAAAAATCTGCGCATCGCTGTGCTTCGCGGAAATCAGGGGGAGATTGCCGCGCTCGCCGGTGCAGGCGGCAAAGTAAGAGGCGTTGAAAGCGTGGAGGACGTCGCGGGCATTGAATCAGTCGCGAGAGGAATGGCAAAAAAATACGGCGCCGTCGTGGCAATTACCGGAAAGCGGGATATTATCGCGAGCGCGGACTCGCTCTACTATGTCGATAACGGGCATGAGCGGATGGCAGAGATTACCGGCACAGGATGTATGTCTACCACGATGGTCGGGGCGTTTGCCGCAGTGGAAAAAGATTTCTGCTTAGCGAGCGCCGCGGCTCTTGCGTGCTTCGGCCTTGCGGGGGAAATCGCGGCAAAGAAAGCGCAGGGGCCGGCAAGTTTTAAAGTGGCGCTCCTAGATGCCGTCGCCAATCTCGAACCGAAAACAGTTCTCAAAGGCGCGCGTGTTACTAAAGTAAGGTAGATATGAACCCCGTTAGAAGTCAGAGTTGGTATGTATACTTACTTCTCAGCAAGAAAACTAGAGGCTGGTATATCGGTTCGACTAAGAACATGCAAAAAAGAATTTTGTCGCACAATGCTGGAAAGAATCGCTCTACAAAATCTAAGGCGCCGTGGAGTCTCATCTACTGTGAAATAAGCCTGAACAAAAACGACGCCAGAGCGCGAGAAAAATATCTTAAATCGGGACAAGGTCGATGATATTTAAAAAATCGGCTAAAATTCTTTTTTGCACATGACTTCTAACGGGGTGAAAATGCCGAGAGTATTGACCATCGCGGGCTCCGATTCGGGAGGCGGCGCAGGAATACAAGCCGATTTAAAAACATTCGCCGCCCGAGGCGTCTACGGAATGAGCGTCATAACGGCCGTAACTGCCCAAAATACAATAGGCGTCCAGGGCGTTTTTGCTCTCCCAGCGCCGTTCATAGGACGGCAAATCGATTCGGTGATGTCCGATATCGGCGCGGACGCGATAAAAATCGGCATGCTGGCGAATAAAGAAACTATTGATGTGGTAGCGAATCGGCTTCAGAAATACAATCCGCGGCTCGTGGTACTCGACCCAGTAATGATTGCCAAAGGCGGGCACAAATTATTAAGAAAAGACGCGGAACGAGCATTGCTCTTAAAGCTCGTTCCGCGGGCGTTTGTTCTGACTCCAAATCTTCATGAAGCAAGAGCATTGACCGGACTGCTTATCAACACCATAGATGACATGAAGCGCGCGGCAGTTGTGCTTCACCGGCGTGGAGCGCGAAATGTAGTCATAAAAGGAGGGCACTTGCCCGGCAACGCCTATGCTGTCGATGTGCTTTATGACGGAACGACATTCCGCGAGTTCAGCGTAAAGAGAATCCGAACAAAAAATACGCATGGAACAGGATGTACATTCGCATCAGCGATTGCCGCTGAACTAGCGAAGGGGAAAAATATTTACGAAGCAGTCCGCATAGCAAAAAAATATATCACCGATGCCCTAAAGGCCTCCCGTCACTTTTCTCTAGGCAAAGGACATGGCCCTCTTAATCATATACATGGTCTGATTTTAAAGAACTAACAGGAAAGTACGCGGAAATCCTCGCGTGAAAAGACGCTCTTTTCGCATTTTCCCACGTTTCCCTTATTCCAGTGTTTTGCCTGCCAGCCTCTGGAGGACAAAACACTGTAATAGAGAACAAGGCGGAAAAAAGGCGTGGGGGGAAAGTGACCGAACGCGATTACCGCGACATTTGCGCCTCTAAGCGCCTGCCGCAATGTATCAATTGTCGGGTTCTTCTTGTCAAAAGCCCGAACCTTAATTCCGCGCGCCACTGCCTCGGCAGAAACTGCGTGGCCGGTTCTTCCTCTCGCTCCAAAGATTACTATTGTTGTCATTTTCTAAATGTAAATTATCACACCTACCTCGTCACTGTTGAAAAGTATTCTGTTCTTTTCTTTTGCCATTATTAAATGAATCTATTATTTAAGAAAGTCGGTAATGCCTAGCCATGTTTCGGAATAATCGTAAATATCATTATGGTCGGCGCCGGAAACCTCAATAAACTTCTTATTACTGACATTGATTTTGTCAAAAAGTTTCTTTGATTCCGTGATGGGAATAATCGTATCTTTTGTCCCGTGAATGATTTCTATATCTTTTATGTCATTTACCCATAGATAACTTTTGTATTTATCCCGATGCAGAAGCGAGACGGGATAAACGGGATAATGGATGCTTGCCGCGCCGCCGAGACTGTAAAAAGGAGAGATGAGCAATAACTTGTCCTCGTCTGTCATAGACGAATGATAAAGAGCCAGCGATGCCCCCAGACTTTCCCCGACGATGGCCAACTTTTGGTAGTTCAATGTCTTCAAGAAGTCATTTACGTTTTCAACATCTTTCATAATTAGCTCTTGCGACGCTTTTTTATCGTCGTTTGAGTATCCCGCGTACTCCACAAAAATATATGAATACCCAAGAGCTGTGAACGTGTCTTTAAGAAATGCCCTGTCGCATGCCGACCCGCCGTTTCCGTGATAAAAAACCATCAGCTTGTCCGATGCTTTTTTGTAGTAGGCCCGCGTGCCGTTCAGATTCAATTTTTTGCTATCAGAAAACCCCTCGCACGCGTTGAAGTCCTGATTTGACGGGTAGTAGATATAATCATTCTGGCGCATGAAAAGCAAAAGGCCGAAGCCCAGATAAATCGCAATTAGGCCGGTCAAAATACTT
>CAZSPA010000112.1:1517-3016 GCA_964608685.1 uncultured Candidatus Saccharibacteria bacterium | reverse complement strand
CAGACACAGCGGCAAACATTTGAGTTTATGTGGAAGCATTTATGACGCAATATCTCATTACACCTACATTCTAAGCCACAATATCAAGGCGTCGCCTTGATATTGTGGCTTTATTGGCTTGATGCTTGGAGATCTAATGCAGTTTTCAACTACTGACTACTAACTATTTACTACTAACTACCTTTTTTGACTTATCCACAAGGTTTATCCGAAATGCGATTTATTGATTGACAGCCTGAAAATATGGCTCAATATGGTAGGAGGTCGGCCAAGCGCGCGGAAATCCCGCGCGTCGCCCGTCCAGCACCAGTTTTGGGTAGTGAGCGTTTCCCTCGCAAAACTGGTGCTGGGCTAGGGTCGAAGGCAATGGGCATTGCCGATTCAATTATCATTAATAAACTTACATTTTATGGCAAATAAAACAGATTTGATTGACCGAGTGCACACAACAATCGGGTGCACAAAGGCGGACGCAGAGCGCGCTGTCGAGTCGGTTATCTCCGCAATCACCGAGAACCTCAAGAAAGGCGAGGAGGTGTCCGTGGCTGGCTTGGGCATCTTTGAGGGCAAGACCCGCGCCGCTCGCACAGGCCGCAACCCGCGAACCGGCGAATCCATCCAGATAAAAGCGATGCGCGTTCCCAAATTCCGCGCTTCCAAAACCTTGAAGGACGCCGTTAGATAGTAAACGCAGATTGTCGCGGAACTCACGCAGACCGGACGCAGAATTACGCAGAAAGATACCAAAACCCGCCGAACGGCGGGTTTTTGTGTTTGTGCGGGATGAGAGAACCGCCCGCGACTCTCGTCCGCCTGCCGGCGGACTCGGTCTGGGCACCAGCTCGCCTGTTTTTCCAGCTGGAAAAACATGGCTCCGCTGTTCGATTCTCCACGCAAGCAAAGCAGTTTGTTTGCTCATTCTCGCAATGGCATCACAAAAATAGCCACTCGAATGAGTGGCTATTTTTGTGGCCATGTGCGGGATGGGAGAATCGAACTCCCGCTAGAAGGTTGGAAACCTCCTGTTCTGCCATTAAACTAATCCCGCATGATTGCTTTCTTTATTGCACTATCTACCCATCCGAGTATCTTTCTTGAGAAAAATACTCCAAACTCCTTCCTACCACCACTCTTAACACTCAAGTGAGCGGTGCCGTATGGGAGCTTTCCCGCTTTGTTCGATTTCTTGTTCCTCCGTCGATCAATTTGTGGCTTTGCAAACTGACCTAATGGGATAGTAGTGGCTTCAGACCAGAATTGCAAACATTTTTTCACGTTTGAGTCAGGGTATAGGTGAAGTGTTACGCCAAATTGATTCTTTAATACTCCGAGAGACATAAACCACGCAATCGCCAAACGAATCACATCAACTTCTGAATTGACTACCCTTACAACATTGGCTGTTTTGCTCCCCTCACCAAGATAAAGCCCAATCCCAAACATAAATAGATCACGTTTGCTTAGTGTATTAATACCATTTTCCGCTTCTTGTCTCGCCT
>CAZSPA010000112.1:0-1507 GCA_964608685.1 uncultured Candidatus Saccharibacteria bacterium | reverse complement strand
TTGCTCTACCAATCGCGAGCCGTGTGTGTTCATTGGGATGATACGGAACATCTGCCAACCAATCGCTAAGCGTACTTTTAGAAAGACCTGTTTGTGATGCAATGTATGAGTATGAATATCCATCGCGTCGTAAGCGGAAAGCATGTTGTCTAGAAGACGCGTGATGCATTGGCATATCATCGCATCGAGCAGTATAATATGCAATGTTCGGTTATCCACATTTCTAGCGCTTAGTACAAAACCTTGAATCATTCCGCGATGCAACGTATATTTTGTCGATGAGAGGAAACGTCAAACATTTTCTTGCCAATGTCGGCGCTATTGGAATCCTAGTCGGAGCATTTCTTGTTCTTATACATCCTCAATGGGCTGGATTTGAACAGCCGGTAAATACTGTTGAGAAAACTGCGACAACTACTCCGGGCATCGCCACATCTTCGAATGCTACTCAATCGGCAACATCCAGTCTCTCCGTTTCCGCCTCCGCTAAAAGCTACGGCGAGACAAAGCCCTCCTACGCTAATAGCTACGGCGAGACAAAGACCCCGCCTGCTCCGCGCGAAGAAACTGCCAGCCCTCCGCCAAAATCTTCTCCGCGCGAAACAAGCCAACCGGTGGCAACATTAATCACAGAAATTGCAACAACATCTGATACTTTCCAGGTCGCGCGCATTCCGAATCCATACTCGTTCCCTTCCCAGTCATTCACGGCAATCAACGAATCGACTCGAGCGGCGCTCGTCAACATTCTCTGCGCAGCGCGCGATGGAACATTCAGGCCGATTTCGGCAAGCGGGGTAATAGTCGACCCGCGCGGAGTAATCCTGACAAACGCGCATGTGGCGCAATATTTCCTCATATCCAGCGACCCCACCGTTGACCTTTCATGCGTCATACGCGCCGGCTCTCCCGCGTATCCAAAGTGGAATGCCGAGGTTCTGTACATCCCGCCTAGCTGGGTCAAAGAACACGCAAGCGACATAAAAAAGTCACGGCCCCTCGGCACCGGAGAATACGACTATGCCCTTCTGCGCGTTACTTCAACCATAAACGGCCAGCCGCTCCAGGCGCTCCCGTTCGTCCCCATAGACGCGCGCGAGGGCATTACGTTCACCGACGACCAGGTACTCGCGGCAAGCTATCCTGCGGAATTCACGGGGGGCATCGTCACGCAATTAAATCTCTATCCGGCCAGTTCCGTTACGTCCGTAAAGAAAATGATGACGCTTGGCGGAGATGCCGTGGACGTGGTTTCGCTCGGCGGAATTATCGGCGCGCAAAGCGGCTCCTCCGGAGGCGCAGTCGTAAACGCATGGGGACGGCTGGTAGGCATCATCTCAACCACAAGCGAGGGAGACACCACGGCAAAACGCGACCTTCATGCGATAACGTTAAGTTATATCAACAGGAGCATTGCCTTCGAGAGCGGCCTAAACTTGCCCCAAGTTCTTGCGGGCGACATCGCTGGACATGCTTACCTATTTAACCAAAGCATTGCGCCAGCGCT
>CAZSPA010000111.1:811-3032 GCA_964608685.1 uncultured Candidatus Saccharibacteria bacterium | reverse complement strand
TCCATCGCGTCAAGTTCCATGTTTACGGAATGGATTGTAGGAAAATCGGTAAAGAAACTAAAATCCACCGGCCCCGACCAAATCCAAAAATTGATAAAGGCGCAGATAGGACCTGCAAGATTGCCGTGCATGCTCCTGTCGCACGTCGCTCTCCAGAAGATGTTTGGTAGGTCTGTGGTAATGTCGAAACATTAGTAGGACCTATGCAAGCGCCTCACAATAAAGCGCAAACCTTGGCTTCCCGTCTTTGCGAGCGGAGCGAAGCAATCCAGAGACTACGGCGCTAACCCTAGGTTGCTTCGGCAAAGCCTCGCAAAGACGATTCAGAAGTTGCGTAAGTCCTAATTGCTTGACACAGTCTGGTACGTTTTCAGCTCTGGCGTATAATTAAAGCCAATGAAGTTTCTTAAGCATCTTGCCGCGGTGGTGTTAGGGTCTGTACTCTTTGCAGCGCCTCTTGCATTCGCAGACGCACTGTCGATTTCCGTTCAGTCGCTTTCTCAAACGGGTGCGGTACCTGCCGGTACAACTGTCACGTTCGATATCGTGCCCACTGGTTTCTCCTCGCGTATATACGTAATATCGGACGCCTTCGGCACATCAACTGTATCAAACAGCAACTTCAGCGTAAGCGGCGGATTCTCTTGGACTCCGGCAGTAAGCGACATAGGCACGCATCCGCTCACTATCACTGCCTCTGATAATATAGGTAATGCGGCGAGTACGACTGCGACTATCGTCGTAGCGCCGCCGCCCTCGCTTGTCATTCAATCGCTGTCGCCGGGACGAAGCGTTATGCCTGCCGCAACACTCTCTTTTTCTGTATCCGCGCCGGGCTTCACCAACCCGCGTTTTTCTCTCGGCGATTCGTTCGGCGGAATCAGCGGAACGAGCATCACAGATGCCAACATCGATGCGTCGGGGAATTTCTCGTGGACTCCGGATGCGAGTCAGCAAGGCGAACACGTGTTAACGGTCTACGGTACTGATTCTTTGGGCCACGGCGCTTCAGTCAGTCAAACACTGCGCGTTGGCGCGGAGCCGTCGCTCACAATCCAACTCCTTGCTCCCGCGGGAAACATCACGCCCGGAGAGACCGTTACCTTTTCGGCGGGCACGCAGGGTTATTGGCCCACGACCTTTTCCGTCACCGATGCATTCACGGGTACGAAAACATCAATAACGAACAACAACATTAACGCGTCTGGGCTCTTTTCTTGGACGCCGCTCGCGGGCGATGTCGGAACGCATGTCCTCAACGTCATCGGAACCGTGGGCGCATACGGACAAAGCGCCTCTACGACGCAGACCCTCGTCGTTCTGGGCCCCGGCGGAACAACACCCTCGCCGACAGTTTCCGCATCCGATTCCGCCAGTTCCTCGAGCTCCACATCAGCCACTGCGAGCAGTACCGCGCTTTCCGCTCTGCTAGACCAGGTCGCAAAAATTCAGGCCCAAATCGCAACTCTATCGAGTCAATCGGCCGGCGCGAGTTCCGCGCCTTCCTCCGGCTACGTCTTCAGCGAAAGTTTGCGCCCGGGGCAAACGAGCGATGCCGTCTTACAGTTGCAAACCGTACTCGTAGAGCAAGGATTCCTAGCGGCCACTCCGAACGGTCACTTCGGGCCGGCCACGCTCGCCGCGGTCAAGAAATTCCAGACGGCGCACGGGGTGTCGCCGCTCGGCATCGTCGGCCCCGCGACCCGCGCGGCCCTCAATGCACTGCCAGCGAGTTCCTCCGGAGCGGCGAGCGTGAGTGAGAGCGCTGGCACGGCGGCGAGCGACAAATATGTCTTCAAAAAACTCATCAGTTTTGGCGATAGCGGGAAGGATGTTCTTGAACTGCAGAAACGCCTCGCCGAACTCGGATTTTTCTCTGGCTCTGCGACAGGTTACTTCGGTCCTATAACAGAAGCCGCCGTCAAAAAATTCCAAACTGCGCGCAGCATCCAGCCGGTCGGCTATGCCGGCCCAAGCACCCGCGCGCTTCTCAACCAGTAACCTACCCGTGTGTCGTTCGCGGCGGGCGGGGCATGCCCCTTTCGCTCGCTGCTCTTGATAAGATGTTTGCGAATGGAGGGAAATAGTATTCTCGCGTCTCGCCCCCAAACCTTCCTCGTCACTTCTTCTTCCTCTTTTCATCGTCCTGATAGAAAAAGATTGCTGCCACAGTTCCAAGTGGTGCAATTCCCGTAAAGAGACCATACCCCTCCTTGCCTCG
>CAZSPA010000111.1:0-801 GCA_964608685.1 uncultured Candidatus Saccharibacteria bacterium | reverse complement strand
ATAATAAACCCAGCGATTATAACTAAAAAAGCCAGTATCGGAGCCATTATTCTTTGTACCCCACTGAATATAACCATACGCTCCTCTTGCTTCTGTCGGTGTTTTGATTGTCCTTCCGTAAGAGCTACTATCCGCTCGGCACACCCACCGAAAATTTGTTCATACGCACCGAGCATTTCTGGCGGAGGAAGCGGCCCCTTGAAAGAATGCGTCGTTTTCACCGATACAAAGTTCCTACCAGACATCGGCTTTACTTCTGTCCTTTCAGGCTTCGCTCGCTTATCTAAATCCGACTTCTTATTGTTCTTGTCCATGTTCTCCATACTCCCAATGCAACATAACGTGCCTCATGTCATTTCCAATGGTTTTCCAATCATTGAGAATCAGTGTTTCGTCAATAACATCACCAGCTTCTTTCAAGTAAAGTTTGAATTCGTCAGAGGTCTTACCAAAATCAAAGATTCCCACCGTGTCGTTAATTAGAGATGAATCCGTGAGTGCAATATAAAACGTCCCAGTCTTCCCATGCTCGCTGACAGGAACATCGGGTATCTTTTTGGGTGCGGTGGCAATACCAAAACTACCAGAAAAATCTCTTGTCCCACCTTGAAGTAATCCAAGCATATGCTCTTTAATGGCAAGTATACATGATAGGAGTATATGTGCCATGACCTTGCGGTGCTATTATTTCCAAAGATTGGTAGCACCTATGGCTACCCCGAAGTGATAAATGGGATAAATGGGGACAGTCACCATTGTTTCAACCCGTGAACCCCATTAGAGACCGCGGTCGCACGGAAT
>CAZSPA010000110.1:0-3110 GCA_964608685.1 uncultured Candidatus Saccharibacteria bacterium | reverse complement strand
GACTTTGATTGCGATGGGATTCCGGGCGCGGCCTTGCTTTCTGATTTTTTCGCGAAGATAAAATATGGAAATGTCGAAACGTATCTTCCGCATCGCGACCGCGAGGGTTACGGATTTCATATCGAGGCGATAGAGGAGCTCGCTATGCGAGATGTGAAATTAATAATTACGGTGGATGTCGGGACAAATGCAACTGAAGCGGTTCGCCGCGCGAAAGAACTCGGTGTAGATGTAATAGTTTCCGACCACCATGAAATTACCGGCCCGCTTCCTGATGCCGTTGCCGTGCTCAATCCTAAATTGGGCGCATATCCCTGTCGCGACCTTTGCGGAGCGGTAGTCGCGTTCAAGCTTGTGCAGGCGCTGATTATTGAAGGGCGCAAACACAGCGCTCCGAATTTTCACGACATTCCGGTGGGATGGGAGAAGTGGCTCTTGGATTTGGCCGGTATTGCGACGATTGCCGACATGGTTCCGCTCACGGGCGAAAACAGAGTACTCGCCCATTTCGGACTCGCGGTTCTGCGTAAATCGCCGCGCCCGGGAATTATCGCGCTGTGCAATTGTTTGCGCTTGCGCCAAAATGAAATTACGGAAGACGACATCGGATTTTCATTCGCCCCGCGCATCAACGCCGCCTCGCGCATGGACGAGCCGGATTTGGCGCTCCGGCTTTTGACGACTCGCGACCCGCAGGAAGCGGACAAACTCGCACTCCATCTCGACCGCTTGAACACGAGTCGGAAGGGAATCGTCGGAGGAGTTGTGCGCGAAGCGAAACGACGGGTACGAGAGCGATTTTCTGCGGGAGAAAGAGTCGTCGTTCTTGGAGACACGGAATGGAAGCCGTCGCTATTGGGGCTTGCAGCGAATTCTGTAATGGAAGGGCGAGGGGGAGTCGTTTGTTTATGGGGGCGAGATGCGCTTGGACGGCTCAAGGGTTCGTGCAGGTCTGACGGAAGTATTTCCGTCGTAGAACTTTTTGCGGGGGCTGGGAGCGCGTTTCTTGAATACGGCGGACACAATGCGGCGGGAGGATTTTCGGTTTCACATGAGAATGTGCACACGCTTCCTGAGGAGCTAGCGCGCGTGGCGGAGAAGCTGTGGCGAGCGCCAAGTAGCACAGACCCCGTTAGAGGCGATGCTTCTAACGGGGCAGTGGCGCGCGCTTCCCTCTCGGAGGTAACGCCATCTCTTCTAAAAGAAGTTTCTTTACTTTCGCCATTCGGAATTGGAAATCCGAAACCCGTGTTTTTAATTTCAGACACCACCATTTCTTCCGTGCGCGCGTTCGGGCGCAGTAACAATCATATTGAAGTTATGCTTTCGTGTGCGCGCACGGGCGCCACGGCGCGCGCGTTTGATTTCTTTAAGACCGCCGAATCATTCACGCGCGCGCCGGAAGCCGGAGCAAACGCCGACATTCTCGCGACAATCGAGCGCGACTCATATCGCGGAGGCCTTGCTTTAAGAATTGTTGATATTATTCCCGCCACCTAGAAATGGTGCTAGAATTAATCTATGGAATTTAAAGTGGGCGACATGATTCGCTTCGGTTGGGACACCTTCAAAAAGCGCCCGTGGTTTTTTGTTGGCGTGAATCTTTTCCTAACTGTTATTTCCGTAATATCTGCCCAGATTGCGGCGGCCGCAACGACACCTGAATGGAACCTTTCAGGTATCGCGCTTACCCTCTTAGATTTTCTCGTTGTACAGGTTCTTGTTTTAATGGGAACGACCTCGCTTTTTTTGAAGGCGCACGATAATGTGGAAGGAACAATGTTCGGCGATGCGTGGGCGCCGCAAAAATACTGGAAATTTCTCGGTGCGTATGTACTGACTTTTATAATCATTGTCGGCGGGCTCGTTCTTCTTATCATACCGGGAATTATTCTTTCAATGGTTCTCTACTTCACGATTTTTCTTGTTATTGATCGTGGCATGGGGCCGCTTCAGGCGCTTTCAGAAAGCGCGCGCATTACAAAAGGGCATCGATGGGAACTGTTTCTTTTCACGCTCGCGCTTGTCCTCGTCAACATTCTCGGATTTCTCGCAATTTTTGTGGGTCTGTTAGTTTCCGTTCCCGTATCATGGTTCGCAATGATGCACGCGTATCGCACTCTGGAACACCAAGCTAGCGAAGTGGTGGCTGGAGTTTAAAATGCCGAAAATAATTATATACACGGATGGTGGAGCGAGGAATAACCCCGGGCCCGCAGGCGCTGGGGTTGTCATTATCGATGGCGCTAAAAAAATCGAAGTAAAAAAGTTTCTAGGGAGTCAAACGAACAATTGGGCGGAGTACGAGGCGGTGGCGCTTGCCTTGCAGGAGGCGAAGAAACGCGGATTTGCAAAACGAGAAATTGAAGTGCGATTGGACAGCCAGCTTGTCGCAGAACAGTTATCAAATAATTATCAAGTGAAAGAAACGACGCTCTGGCCGCAATATATGAAGGTTCACAATCTGTTGGTCGCGCATTTTCCGAGCGCGATTTTCACCTACATTCCGCGGGAGAAAAACAAAGAAGCAGACCGTCTTGTGAACGAAGCGATAGACGAAGGTCTGAAATGAGGGAGCAAATTCTTCTTGCAGTCATCTTCGGATTTCTTGCGGGAGTTTTCGCGCGCTCTTTTTTCTTGCTCGGTTATTCTGTCGCGGGATTTGCGGCGCTTCTCGCAGTGGCCGCATTTGTTTTCGCGTATTTCGATGAAGCGAAAAGAAAAACACTGATTATTTTTGCCGTTGCGCTCGCCGCATTTTCCGGCGGGATTTTGAGAATGAATAGCGCGGTACTCATAGGCGACCCGGAACTTACCGCGCGACTGGATAAAAAAGTTACTATTGAGGGAATAGTTTCCGAGGAGCCGGATACGCGAGAAAGCGGTATTCGTTTATCTGTAAAGGCAGAGGAAATGATATTGGGAACAAGCACCGTGGCTGTTCGCGCGGGCGTGCTTGTTGTTGCTCCCTACAACACGCCCGTGCAATACGGCGCTCGCGTGCGCGCAGAGGGGATTCTCCGGCTTCCAGAAGCGTTTGATACAGGGGTTGGACGACAATTTAGTTATCCGGAGTATCTTGCCAAAGACGGAATTGGATACGAACTCGC
>CAZSPA010000109.1:0-3125 GCA_964608685.1 uncultured Candidatus Saccharibacteria bacterium | reverse complement strand
ATTAAGTCAAAATACAAAATTGCAAAGCGCCTAGGTGCGAGCATTTTTGAGCAGACGCAAACGCAAAAATTCGCTCTTTCGGAGGCGCGCTCGAAGAATACAAAGGAGCGCCGCGGACGAAGAGGCGGGTCTGATTACGGGCGGCAGCTTCTCGAAAAGCAAAAACTTCGATATACATACGGTCTCTCCGAGCGGCAGCTTTCTAATTACGCAAAAGCGGCGTTTGCCGCGAAAGAGCCCATACAAGCCCTTCATAAATCTCTTGAGTTGCGGGCGGACAATGCCGTGTATCGCGCGGGTCTTGCCCTTACCCGCCGGGCGGCTCGCCAAATGGTTTCCCACGGACATATCACTGTTAACGGCAAGCGCATTAGCATTCCTTCGTATCAAGTTCATAAAGGCGATATTGTTTCAGTGCGAGAGGGCAGCAGAAGAAGTCCGATGTATGGAAAATTAAACGACCCTGAAGAAACATCCGCAAGAAAATCCATATGGATAATTCTTGACCCCGCTCTTATGCGCGCGGAAGTCGTAGGGGAGCCGACTTATTCAGTGTCGGAATCCGGTATCGATTATTCGACAGTCTTTGAATTTTACAGCAGATAAGCTTTTTCTTATGAGCAAGGCGAATTATAAATAACCTTACACGCCTCAACTTTTGACAAGGACTATACTATGCTTTATACTCCGCGGACGGAGCAAACCAAAGTACTTACCACTCTCGCGAAACAATCAAAGGTTTGGGCGGGTGGTGATTTTATTATGGCTTCGCTTTATAAATAAAATCTATTATGTCTGATTACCACATCGCCCTGCCTTCCAAGCCTCGTGTTGTTTCGGAATCCGAAAAAAGCGGCACTTATGAAATTGACGGCCTATACCCGGGCTATGGATATACTCTCGGAAATTCATTGCGCCGCATCATACTTTCGTCATTGCCGGGCGCCGCTGTAACGCATGTGAAAATTCTCGGCGTTCCTCATGAATTTTCAACTATTGAGGGAGTCAAGGAGGATGTCGTTACCATTCTCCTCAATTTAAGAAAAATCCGATTGCGAATACTCACTGATGAACCGCAGACCCTTCGACTGACTGTGAAAGGCCCGAAAGAAGTAACAGCCGGCGATCTAAAACTGCCCGGTCAAGTCGAAATTCTTAATCCGGAGACCCACATCGCGAGCATAACCGGTAAAATAACACTAGCAGTCGAACTCCGCGCTGAAAGGGGATTGGGATATGTTCCCAAAGAATCGCACCAGAAGGAGCGTGTCGACGTCGGAACAATTGCACTAGACGCAATCTTCTCGCCGATTCGCCGCGTAAATTACGAAGTAGAGAACATGCGCGTTGGCGATCGCACAGACTTCAATCGACTGCGCATATTAATTGAGACGGATGGGACCATAGCTCCACGCGAAGCTTTGGAGCGATCGATCGAAACCATGATACATCAACTAAAAGCCGTCGTTGGTTTCAAGGAGGAAGACTCCGATGAAGCCGATGGTACAGATTCGGGTAAATCAAAAGGAGATGGCCGCGAAAAGACGGGGGCTTTAGATGCAGAAGTCCTAAAAACTCGAATCGCTGAATTGAAACTGCCTCAAAGAGTCGAGGCGGCCCTTGATAACGTGTCGATTCGCACTGTGGGCGGATTGGTGCGCAAGCGCGAGGACGACCTTCTCTCCATTGAAGGCTTGGGGCAAAAGGGCCTGCAGGACATCAAGCGCGCGCTTTCTAACTTGGGGCTGACGTTGAGGCAGTAAATCAAAATGCAAAATGATAATGCAAAATGTGAAATTGAATACTCCAAATGATGGTCTGCATTTTTCTTTTGGATTTTTATATTACATTTTGACTTTTGACTTTTGACTTTTGCATTATTGTTATGAAGCACCACAAAAAAACGCGCACATTGGGACGCAAAAAGGGCCAGCGAACCGCACTCCTCCGCGGTTTGGCGCGCTCTCTTTTTCTTTCCGAAGGAATAACGACGACCATCGCTCGCGCGAAAGAATTGCGTCCTTTCGTTGAAAAAATCATTTCAGCCAGTAAAGAGAATAGTACCGCTTCTCGCCGCGCGATTTCCGCGCGGCTCGGAGGAGCTTCAAACGCGGTTCTTAAACTGCATGGAGAACTCGCGCCTCGATTCAAGGAACGCTCCGGAGGATATACCAGAATCGTAAGATTGGGCCGAGTCGGCAAGCGCGCTATCGAATCTGCGCGCATAGAACTAATATCTGCAGGCGACAAATAATTTCATGGCGAAACAATCCGAATATACTATAGATGCGGCGGGAAAGAGCTTGGGGCGAGTCGCATCCCTCGCCGCGAAAACCCTGATGGGGAAAACCGAGGCGCGATACACGCCGAACATTGCCTCCGCGGTCAAAGTAACCGTAGTAAACGCTTCCAAGTTGGTAAATACCGACAAGAAACAGCTTGGAAAGAAATACACGTCATACTCTGGTTATCCTGGAGGTTTGAAAACGGAAGCGCTTGGCAAACTCCAGCTCCGCAAAGGCCACGGCGAACCGCTTCGCCGGGCAATCCAGAGAATGCTCCCGCGAAACACTATGCTTGTGGGACGAATGAAGAATTTAAAAATAACTCTCTAATCACATGAGCGCCAAACAAACATATACAGAGGCAGTGGGGCGAAGGAAAACGGCAAGCGCGCGAGCGCGACTTGTGCCTGCAAAAAGCGCGTCAATGACGGTAAACGATAAGCCGGCAGATGAGTATTTTCCAAAAGGATTGTTTGTTAAGACTGCATTTGATTCTTTGACTTCCACCAACTCGGCGTACGCAGTTTCGGTGCATGTGCGAGGCGGGGGGCACAAAGCCCAAGCTGTAGCCATTCGCCACGCAATTTCCCGCGCGCTCACCGAAATCACTCCCGAATTCCGCAAAGACCTGAAGCACAGAGGATTCTTGAAACGCGACCCAAGAGCGAAAGAGAGAAAGAAATTCGGTTTGAAGAAAGCAAGACGAGCTCCACAGTGGTCGAAACGCTAAAGAAATATGGGTGTTCATGCTATAATTTCTCGGCATGATTTTTGGGAAGAAAGATAAAAAAGAAAGATCGGAAGAGCACACGTCTGAACTCCAGTCACGAACGCTTATCT
>CAZSPA010000108.1:243-3138 GCA_964608685.1 uncultured Candidatus Saccharibacteria bacterium | reverse complement strand
ATGGGTTTCTTCAATCCCGTGGCTAAATGCGACTTCGGTTGTTCTTCTCAATGGCGCTTTTGAAACTGTTGGCGGGATATTGCTCGCTGTTGGGCTATGGACGCGGTGGGTTGCGCTTTTCTTGTCGCTTCATCTATTTTTTATCGCGTACGAGGTCGGATATAACGACATCGGCGTGCGTGATTTCGCGCTCGCCGTAACCGGCCTTGCGCTTTCGCTTTTCGGGCCGGACAGATATACTCTGGATTCTAGAATTGATAAAGAATGAAAGTGTGCGCCACCCAGTACCTTTCGCGAAAGGTGCTGGGTGTAAGATTCACTAAACTCCCGAGCACTTTCACAAGCTAATTACTTACTTAACACACGAACATACTAAACAACCAAAATACACTCACTTAGACCAGTACCGTCGGAAAGTGCTCGGTCGTTAAGAAAATCTAACATGGACACATTCATTCAAAAAATCGCGAAAGTGGCTGGCAAAGCCGTTTTAAAACGATTCGGCAAAGACGGTGTGGAATATTCTAAGTCTGAACACGCGTATGATGTTGTGACAAAAGCAGACTTGCTCTCGGAGAAAATAATGATTTCTGCGATTCGAAAAGCGTATCCGACGCACGGCATTCTTTCGGAGGAATCGGGAGAAATTAATAAAGGGGCGGATTACAGATGGATTATCGACCCGATAGACGGCACGATGAATTTTGCCGCCTCCGTTCCGCTTTTTGGCATTATGGTTTGCTTAACGAGGAAAGACAAAGTAATTCTCTCCGCGATTTATCTTCCAATCACCAACGAGCTCTTTTTCGCTAAAGCGGGGAAAGGAGCATATAAAAACGGCAAGAGGATACATTGTTCGAATACGAAAAGTTTGGACAGGAGCAGCGGATGCGGATTTGCCGGCTCAAGATCTAGGACTAGGGAATTTGTTACGAGGCTTCTCGACGCCATTCGGGGAGAGCATCTATTCCTTAATTCCTTCGGGTGCATCTCGGTGAATTCTTGTTATGTGGCGTGCGGAAGGAAGGATTGGGCGGTATCCCTGTACGGAGAAACTCACGATTTTGCGCCCACTTACCTAATTCTCAAAGAATCTGGCTGTACTGTGACGAATTGCAAGGGGGAGCCGTGGGAAATCGGGGACCACGAGACTGTCGCTGCCAATCCGGTTATGCACAAGAAACTCTTGAAATTGACGGAGAATATTTGAGTGGGAATAGTGTATACTGTCTTATTACAAGCGCAGGAATCGAAATATAAAAAAATAAGATTCACATGCGATTCCAAGAAGACCGACAGTCGATGAGGGAAGAGCTCGGTGAAAAGTGCGGCGTCTTTGGCGTATATGGAAAGGAATTGGATGTAGCGCGTATAACATTCTTCGGGTTATTTGCCCTTCAGCACCGCGGACAGGAAAGCTCCGGCATCGCGACCTCTGCCGGCCTGCGCATCGCATGCCACAAAGGAATGGGGCTAGTGTCGCAAGTCTTTTCCGAAGACGACATCAAAAAACTGTCGGGGCATATCGCCATCGGACACAACAGGTACTCCACGGCTGGCGGCTCGCACGTCGACCACGCCCAGCCGACAATTGTCGGTGATTGGAGCATCGCTCTCGTACATAATGGAAATCTTCCAAGCACCGTCGCCCTGGAGAAATTCTTGCGCGGAAAAAATATTGAGACCGAGAAGCTGTCCGATTCCCGGATGATAGCGCAAGCGATAGCCGTACTCGTCAAAGAGGGCGCGGAGATTGAAGACGCAATCAAGCAGGCGTATCCGCCGATGACAGGCGCATTTTCAATTCTCATAATGACCAAGGATAAGTTAATCGCGATTCGCGACGAGTGCGGAATCCGCCCGCTTTCCATAGCAACACTCAACGGCGGGTACATTTTCTCCTCCGAGACGTGCGCATTGCAGACTGTCGGAGCTGATTTTCTTCGAGACGTGAATCCGGGCGAAATGGTCGTTGTTGACGCGAATGGACTGCGCTCCGAACAGCTTGTCCCGCCCAACCCAAAACTCGACATATTCGAGTTCGTTTACTTCGCGCGCCCCGACAGCCATTTGCTCGGCAAGTCGGTCTATAACGTGCGAAGAAATTTCGGAGTCCAGCTTGCTAAAGAATATCCTTTGCGCGCCGATGTTGTTATTCCGGTGCCGGAAACGGCGATACCGGTAGCTATCGGGTACTCAAACGAGTCCGGAATACCGCTGGAAATGGGCATAACTAAAAATCGCTACATTCACCGCACATTTATTGAGCCGGAACAGCATATCAGAGACCAAGGAGTCAAGGCAAAGCTTTCCCCTATTATCGAGACCATTAAAGGCAAGAGAGTCGCAATTGTGGACGATTCTATTGTTCGCGGAACGACATCGCGCAAAATCGTAGAGATGCTTTTTGGCGCGGGCGCAACAGAAGTGCATTTTCTTGTTTCTTCTCCGCCCATCATGTTCCCTGATTTTTATGGCATTGATACGCCAAAGCAAAAAAATCTTTTGGCGTCTGACAAGTCTATCCCTGAAATGAAAATATATCTCGGCGCGACATCCCTGAACTTTCTTTCCTACAATGGAATGATAAAAGCGACCGGAATTCCCGAAAGCCAATTTTCCACATCATGCTTCACCGGCGAGTACCCGATAGACATCAAAGAGCGAATGAAGGAAATTGTGGCGAAAAAAGTTTGCTATACGCCTTTTACTGATAGTCAGTGAGTAAAAACGGTCGCCCATTGCAAATTTGGCGGGGGGGGGTATCATCGCAAACGGTCGGTGAAAGTGGCTGACCTTCACCAAAAGGAGACGACTGTGAAGTCAAAGAAATCGCCGCATGACGGAAATATCGATCCGAGAACACGTAAGCCGACAGCCCAACAGCCGAAAGAC
>CAZSPA010000108.1:0-233 GCA_964608685.1 uncultured Candidatus Saccharibacteria bacterium | reverse complement strand
GTGCGGGGGGGGGGGGGTATCATCGCGACGGGTCGGTGAAGGTGGCTGGCCAATAACCGAAAGGATAAATGAAATGACGACAAGGAAAGGTCGGGTCCAGAGGGACTACCGAACACTCGACAAGCACGCGCAAAAGGTGATGGCGACGGCGCTCAAGGGTTTTGTGGCGGCCGAAAAGATCGACCGCGAGGCCAAGGCCCTCATCCTCGACAGTCTTGAGTGGGCGCGCTTAA
>CAZSPA010000107.1:1010-3145 GCA_964608685.1 uncultured Candidatus Saccharibacteria bacterium | reverse complement strand
CATTAGCAGGGGCACTTGAACGGTTGCTTCAAAACCCCGAGCTGCGACAGACACTAGGAAGAAAACTGAGAGAGCGCGTGGAGAAAGAATTCTCGTTTGGGCAAATGATGGAAAAAACGACTTCTCTGTACTAAACCACCCCGACCATTTCCGTTTCGTCTCGCGCCTGAAGAGTCGGGCGCGCATGCCGGCGCATTCCCATTAGAATCCCCAGCGCCGCAAATTCAGTAACGAGATGCGACCCGCCGTAGCTCATGAGCGGAATTGTTGTTCCTGTAACAGGAAGAAGTCCCATGTTCATTCCAATATGGATTATAAAATTGCTCAAAAACATAATGGCTACGCCTGCGCCATATAGTACGTCAAAGTTGTCGGCGCCGTGCATGGCGACCATTAATATACGCACTATTAGTATGCCGAATAGCCCGAAAAGGAGCAGAACGCCTAAAAATCCCCACTCCTCCGCATACGCCGCAAAAATGAAGTCGGTCTGATACTCTGGAAGATACAAGAGCTTGCTTTGCGTTCCGTACCCGATACCTCTTCCAAATGTTTGCCCTGCTCCTATCGCAACAGTTGACTGATACGCGTTATAGCCGCTGCCCTGTATATCTGCGAGAGGATGGAGAAAAGTGAGCACCCTCTGCCTTTGATATTGTTCAAGCCCGTAGTTCCACAATCCCGTTCCAAGAATTACTCCGAGAACAGCGAGGGCAACAAGATGCTTCCATGAAATCCCGGCGACCAAAACCATGCCGAGCCAGATAGAGGCGATAATGATTGCAGAGCCAAGGTCTGGTTGGAAAAACACCAGCGCGCTAACAATCAGCGTATAAGCGCCAGAAACGAGAATGTGCCGAATATGCGCAATTTCTATATGGCGGCGGGCAAAGTATTTTGCCAGCAATATAACAAGCATTAGTTTCGCAAGGTCGGCAGGTTGTACAGCAAAAAGTCCGAGGTTAAAACGGCTCTGCGCCCCTTTTGCGATTGTACCGAAAATAAACACGAGCACGAGTAGAGATATTAAAAAAACGTAAATCGAAACAATGACTGGTGTACGCCGCAAAAATCTATACTCGGGGATGCTTGCCGCGAAAAAAACCACAATAGCTATGCAAATCCAGACCACCTGTTTCTCAAAGAATGTGTTTTCTCCCGAGAAGCTTCGCATTGTCACCAGCCCCAACAAAGTTACTGCAAGTGCCGCCGCAAAAAGAAACCAGTCCATGTGCGAAAACCACCGGTTCGTCTCCCCTAACGTCCTCTTGATAGGGATTGGCATGCGCTCATTGCAATTACCTTAAAGGCGAAGGGGATAAAAGCGGGAAAATATCAACTCGTCCGACCCGTGAAGGGAAGGGGTACGGCCATGTAAATGTGATCTGTTGTTTTTCACCGGGCGAGATACGAGATAAAGATGTCCTTGATGTCGCGTAAGCCGTGCCTGAAGTGTCGAACACAACAACGACAAATGATATGTCAGAAATTGGTGAAACCGACGTATTTTCAGCTATCGCCAAGATGCGCGGCTCTGAATTAACGTCCAGGATTTCTTTGTTGCTTATTATAATTGCTTTTGCCGGATTACTTACACGCTCCCAGATAAACTGCCCAGTGAATTCAAGATATGTATGCGCAATAACGCGGTTCCCCGCATCAATATTCGGTTCAAAAATCGGCGTGACTGAACCAGGTATTATGAATGTCGCGCCAGTGCGTTCTACAACAAGGATATTTCGACTATCGTACATCCCAAAGTGATAACGGACGGCATTCGGAACTCGCACTCCAGCATTTTCATTTGGATTCTCAATATACGCAACGGCGTTGTATAGTCCGGGACGAATTTCGAAGCTGCGAGCCCAGAGCACCGAAGCCGGAGAAAGTGCGCGCTCATCCAAAATCTGGCATGGCCCGCCTTTGTCCGGCGCCGTCTCGCCTTGATTTTGTTTTACGTCCGTACAAGTCGGCGGGCTGTAAGAATATTTCACAATCGGAACCCCGATTGCAACAACCAAAAAACCGATTACTCCGAGGAGATAGATACTTCGTCTGCGTGATGCCCAGGACATAGGGGTAGTATATAGCTTCTAGCGGCTAGCTTCTAGCTTCTAGCTTAAAAGTCTCAACTG
>CAZSPA010000107.1:0-1000 GCA_964608685.1 uncultured Candidatus Saccharibacteria bacterium | reverse complement strand
CAAGTCTCTGCATTTCCTGAAAATAATCGGGTATGTAGTGCATCGCGAGCAAATCAAAAATTTTATCTATATTTTTTCCGTTGATAGCGACAGTCCATTTCCTCGTTTTAAAGAATTCTCGCAATTCTGGCATTTGTATTGTGTCGATTTTCTTTTCGTCGCCAGACGCTGATAGTGCAATGGTAAATGTGATACCTCTACGAGTGTCTGTAAATAATTTGCTGAATGCTTGCGGTGTGCTAATTTTCATTCTTCGTACGAGAAATAATCTCTTCATTTTCTCTGGCGAAAGATGATATGTGCCCATATGGGACGGAGGGTTCTCCAAAGAGTATACGGGTTCGAAATATTTGTGCCTGTCTTCTTCGCCTCGCTCGAAGATGCCTATCCATAAAGCATCATTCGAGCGATCGAGTTGAAGCTTCCCTCCTGTGCGTGTACCAACAACATAATTCTTAATGCCACCGCCACCTCCTTCGCTAAGAATATTGCCAACTCCATCAACTGCAAATTCAATATTCGGATCGGTATTAATTGCTTCAATAATTTCTGCCGCCAACTGCTCGGGAGATTTTGTTTGTTCCATGGAAGAATCAGTCTTAGCATGTTGTTCCCCAGGCTTAAGTTTTGCAACATTGATAGCATCCTGTTTTTCTTTGCGCACCACAGTCTGGATTTGTTTTGCTTCTGCGTATCGGTCAGTTTTTTGACTGCTTACCAGATGTGCACGCCAGTTCTCTTTCTTCGCTTTTAAAGATTGCAAATCTTTAATCAGTCCTGCCCTGTACAATTTGGCTTCAGGATTCTCCATGCCAAAAATATAGCACAAAAAAGATGCGTGCTTTCCGTCAGCTGGAGGATGGCCCTCGAAGTAAAAATGTTGAAAATTCTGTTCTGGCGACTACCTACTCTTGCCTTGCGACTACCATCGGTTCTCGGAGGCTTAACTGCCGTGTTCGGAATGAGAACGGGTGTGACCCTCCTGACAAATCACCAGAAC
>CAZSPA010000106.1:0-3165 GCA_964608685.1 uncultured Candidatus Saccharibacteria bacterium | reverse complement strand
CGCGATCAAACTTGTGTATTGGCGCTTCATAACTTGCCCTGCCGGATGATTCTGCGATTGATTCGCCCCATATCAAAAGCGGGATTTTAAACCTCACCGCAACCTGTAATGGGTACGAGCCGACTCCGCCGTGGTCGTGCCAGCTCACATCGCCAATCGCGCCGACGGATCGTTTCGCGATTTTATTGATGAGCGCGCGATTCGGCGTGAATATCATTGAGTCTACATTGAACGTTTCCAGCGCATTCTGCAGGTTGTACCAGCCGCTCTCGCTCCACCAGTTGTGGCTGAACGTGACCGCAAGCGGCTTCATTGCGTATAGTCGCGTTAATACATGCAGTTGGAATGTGCTGTCTTTCCCGCCGGAAATCGGAATGATGCAATCGTAATTATTGCCGGCTTTCTTTTTTGCCTCGCCAAGAATCGCGCTTAATTGCTTTTCCCGCTCAATCCAATCGATGTGGATTTTCTGCTCCGACGATTGGCAGGCGCGACAGATGCCAAGCTCATCAAACGCGACGCCCTCCTGCGTCTCCGGAATGCAACAGCGGACGCAGTACTGAAGATGCGGAAACAGCGGCTGTGCGCGTGTCTGCTCCATATCAGTCTGCCTTAAAATTCTTCCGCAGAAGACCGTATTCAATCACATCTGCAAACTCCCCATTCTTGAACATCGCGTCCTTGCGTACACCCTCCTGCACAAATCCGAGAGAGCCGGCGAGCTTTTGCATAGGAATATTCTTGACCGATGTGCCGCAATAGATGCGATGCAGATTGAGTTCTTCAAAGCCGTGCTTCAAAATGAGTTGCGAGGCTTCTTTGGCAATCCCTTTTCCCCAGTATTCCTTGTCGCCAAGAATGATAGCGTACTCGGCGCTCTGATTTCTGGGATTTATATTTTGGAGTGAAATATTGCCGATATGTTTGCCGCCCTTTGTGACAATTGCAAGTACGAGGTCGTTCTTTTGCGACCGCACGCGCGTTACGTATTCAATCGCGAGTTCGCTCGTATAGGGGTACGCGTGATGCGAGTTGAACTTGCACACTTCCGCATCATTCAACCAATTGATGTATGTATCAGTAACGTCTTCAAGGGAAAGCGGCCGGAGGGCTACCGTAATACCTTGCATGAATGGGGTCGTTTTCATATGCTGTATTCTATGCTATCTGGCGCGAGATGCACCTCCCTATTTCTTGGCAAGCGCGTCTTCTATCGCGTGATACATCGTCCGCCAATCCGCGACTCCAGTTTCTCTGTAAAGCGGTTCTTTGTGGCTAATCGCATCGAGTACGGAAAGATAGCGGATAATTTCGGATTCCTCGGGTTTGAAACCAGTGGCTATTTTTTCGAACGCGCTCCGGCATTCCTCAACGCTTTCTGCTCGCAGGATGCCCGGAGCGTTTTGGAACCACGGATATCCGAGGACGACTGCCGGTTTGCCGCGCATTATGGCCTCCCACGCGGCCGTACCCGTCATGGTGGCGGTGGTCTTTGCATGGTCGCCTAGCGCGAAAGTGTTGGTATTGCTCGGGACGAGGCGCACGCGCGGGATTGCCGCAATCGTTTTGTAAAAACCCCGCCAACGACCTGGAGTTTCGTTGCCGCCATGCACGCCCAGTTGTGCGGGATGTTCTTTTACATACAGCTCCCACCCTTCCGGCAATGCGGCAGAAATTATCTTTATCGCGAGCAACTGGTCAACAAACACGCCGCCCAAGGGCGACGTCGTTAATTCCGGCTGGTAGTGGAGCGGAAAATATACGTATGGCTTCCCGAAGTCCGCCTGGGTTTCATGCGCGCGATGTTCGTCCTTAAGAGAGGGCTTCAGGAGCTTAAGTATTTTGAGGACTGCCCGTTCAAATATTGTCCCATCCTTTATGAATGCAATGCTCACCCGCAGAAAGCGCCGCGCATTGTTGAGCGGCGTATGCGCCTCGAAAAACGTCTTCATAAGAGGGGGCGAAGGATTTTTTGAGCGCGTCATCGTGAGGTAGTATTCGCGCATCTCCGGCGAAAGCTCGCTCTGCGTAAACCGGCGCCCCGAAGACCCAGCTTTTGCGAGCGATGCATTGCCTTTCGTATAATCTTCGATAATCACGAACCTGTCCGAGTCCATCACCGTATCGTCGAGAATGAGCGTGCGTATGCCGCGGCTCCTGGCGAGCCGATAGAGGACAAAGTTGTACATCTCGTGAGGCACAGACAGAATGATAATTACGTCTGGCGCGAATTCCTCCAGCACGCCGCCCCAATATCGGAGCATGTCGTAATACAAATCTTTCCGGCGGTTGACCGGCCAATCCAGATACAATTTGTCAGCCATGGTCATGAATTCCGATTCAACGTCCGCATACTCTGCGATATCCCGCGCGCTCCACGGCTTGTACTTGCCTGCATCAACGCTGCGCGGCGGAACACCTTTCAACGCATCGAGATACTCGTGGAAAACTGTCCCTGGAAATTCTGTTTCGTCGACCGTAAAGTAATGGTTCATCCGTACCCAATACTGGATTTCGTGATGTTGCTTAAGGGCGCGGGCGACATCTATTTGATGACGGCGCATGCCGCCAAGATTAACAATAAATAATTTCATGTTGTTACGATTTTCGGGTCTTGGAATCAACATGCGGTTCGGACCGTGTTGTTTTGTAAAAATAAGAATTCGGCCGTGAAAGCAATTCCCGTGGAGTGCCCACTTCCTCAATCTTGCCTCCAGAAAGAACAATAATTCTATCGGCTCCCGAAACCGTCGTTAAACGGTGTGCGATTACGACTACCGTAATGTCGCCGTGAAGCCCATCAATCGCCTTCTGTATAGCGCGTTCCGATTCAGAATCAAGAGAGCTTGTCGCCTCATCTAAAACGAGAAGTTCCGGCTTGCGCGCGAGTACGCGCGCAAGAGCCACGCGCTGCCGCTGTCCGCCCGAAAGAAGTATCCCGCGGTCGCCTATCCGCGTATCGTATCCGTCCGGCAGTCCTTTAATAAAATCATGCACATTGGCGAGTTTCGCAGCTTCTATGACATTCTCGCGCGTAAGCACAGGGGAATAAAAAGAAATATTCGACGCAATCGTATCGTTCAGAAGTACCGCGTCCTGCGATACATATCCGATATGAGTCCTCCATGCCTTGACCGGAATCTCGCGCGCATCCAATTCGTCAAC
>CAZSPA010000105.1:0-3166 GCA_964608685.1 uncultured Candidatus Saccharibacteria bacterium | reverse complement strand
TCTCGCCGCGCGGCAGAGATTGATGCAAGCAACCGCAGAAAACATCCGCGCGTTTATCGCCGGAAAGCCGATAAATGTTGTAAATCTATAGGCTAATTCGCTCGAATTAACCTATGAGGAATTTATATTACTGGGCATTCGAACAAATAGGACGGAGGGAAAGAAAATGATAAGATTTGCGGTATGAAAGCCACTCATGCAATCGGTGCTGTCATCGGCGTTGTCATTCTGATGTTCGGCTATTACGCAATCTCGCCGCTTTTCAAAAATGTAAAAGTGGACGAGGCGATTCCTGGGACGAAGCAGGCGGAAGAACAAATGAAAGAGCAGGCACAGTCTCAATTTGTTGTTTCGGCGAAAGTAGTAGGTACAATTAGTCACCCGGCGTCTGGTACGGCGAGAGTCGTTAATGCTGATGGGAAGACATATATTCGTTACGAGAACTTCAAAACCATAAATGGGCCTGATATTTATGTATATTTATCCAAAGATCTCGGTGCGAAAGAATTTGTAAATCTAGGCAGAGTTAAAGCCACAGAAGGAAATATAAACTACGAAATTCCTGCGGGTGTAGATGTTGCCGGATATCCGTATGTGCTCACATGGTGCAAGATATTCGGAGTCTTGTTCAACTATGCTGATATTTCTCCCGTAAAAGCCCGATAACCTTTTTTGATTCCGATTGTCGTCCTACCCGGCCGTAAGCCCATAGGCGGGAAAGACTTCCAGGAAATCTGCTTGTATGTTCAGAGATAGAAAAGACGCAGGATTACAACTCGCGAAGAAACTTGCGAAATACCGCGCGGGAAACGCAATCGTGCTCGCGCTCCCGCGCGGAGGCGTGGTAGCGGGATATGAAATTGCGCGCGCACTCGAACTCCCGCTGGATATTGCAGTAGTCCGAAAGGTGGGACATCCGCTTTCCCCGGAATACGCGATTTGCGCGGTTGATGAGAGGGGAACGCTTCTTTGCAACGAACAGGAAGCCGCTTCTGGGGATCGGGCGTGGCTCAAGGCAGAAATCGAAAGGCAGAAACGAGAAGCGCTTCGCAGAATCGCTGTATATCGCGGAAAACGCGAGCCGATATCTCTCGCCGGGAAAATCGCGATTATCGTTGATGACGGTGTCGCAACCGGACTCACGATTCGGCTTGCTATTGCCTCGGTGAAAGTACAAAAACCCGCGCGTGCTATTGTCGCCGTGCCCGTTGTGTCCGCAGAGGCGGCGCGAGACATAATGCAAACCGCGGACCAGTTCGTGTTTTTGGAACCTCCGGAGGATTTTCTGGGTGCTGTGGGCGCGCACTATGAAGAGTTCGAGCAAGTCGGGGATGGAGAGGTGATTCAACTGCTCAATAAGCAAACTAGGTGAAAATTTAGCAATATGGCGTGAGAAAACGCAAAACTTGCGCCGGCACACCAAGTTTGTTGTAATTTTGCGCGCAAACGCCTGCCAATATCTCACGTGTGGTCGGACTTGAAGAACCGCGCCCGCGCAAGTTTCGTTTACGGTCTCACGAACGCAAATCTGCGCTTCATCATGCTGGTCGTGTTCGGCGTGTACTTTGCCGTCATGGCCCCAAACCTAATGTGGCAACCATATTTGGCACAATGGGTGTCTGGACAATAAAAATCAAGGGCTGATATGGGCTGGTATGCCCGTTTGCTTAATGTTCGGCGCTCTTCTTGCGCCACCGCTCGTGAACGGGCTTGCGAGCGAGCGTAGAGCTCTGCTCGTATGTTGCTCAATCATCGCTGTTGGTATCATCGGGACAGCGAGTTTCGGTTTTCCAATGGCTCTTGCGGCATTTCTACTGTATCAAATTGCTCGAGGAGCGCTGGGAGCGGTGAAGGACCCCCACCTTCACCACCCAATTGAGGCGAAAATGATCCTTCGCATTGACCCGAGTCCTGCTGCACAACCAAGGTGCGGCAGGACCGGTTTTTTTAAGGTATTATCTATGACAATCCAATATGGCAAAAATAATCGTATCCGGCTCTGTCGCATTTGACCGCATCATGGACTACAACGGCCTGTTCGCCGATAACTTCGTACCGGACAAGATACACAATATCAACTTGAGCTTCACAGTTGATAAGCTTTCGGTGGAGTTTGGTGGCACAGCCGGCAACATCGCTTATAATCTGGCCCTTCTGGGGGAAGAACCGGAGGTAATCGCGACGGTGGGCACTGACTTCGGCCCATACCGCTCGCACCTTCTTCTCTCCGGCGTTGACCCTAAATCCATTAAGCTGCTTGAGGGGGAACTCACGGCGTCCGCCGTCGTGTTCACGGATACCGCTGACAACCAAATCAGCGCATTTCATCCGGGCGCGGGGAAGTTTCCATACGACACGCCGGTGGAAACAGAGGGACGCGCGCTCGCAATCGTCGCGCCTGGAAACGCAGAAGACATGGCCGCACTGCCCCAATATTACAGAAGGAAAGAATTACGTTATTGCTACGACCCAGGACAGGCGATTTCGGCCTTGACTTCCGACCAGTTGAAAGACGGGATTTCCGGAGCGCACACGCTATTTGCCAGCGATTACGAATTCGGGCTCATCGCGCAGAAGACTGGCTGGGCAGCGGGACCCATACTTGAGCGCGTAACAAATTTGGTCGTAACATATGGCGCAAAAGGGTCTCAAGTTTCTACCAAGAACGGCGAGTGGAAAGTAGAAGCGGCTCCCGTCAAGAATACGGAAGATCCGACGGGCGCGGGCGATGCGTACCGCGCCGGGTTTATAAAAGGAATGCTTCTTGCGTTGCCGCTCGAATCCTGCGCGAAGCTGGGAAGCGTTGTTGCCGCCTACGCGGTGGAAACCTACGGCACGCAGACGCACCGCTTCACGTTCCCCGAAGTCGTGGAAAGATATAAGAAGTCATACGGAGAAAAATTGCCGATAAAGGAGGGTGCTAGTTGAACATCCGAAAGTAATCAGTCACCCACGCTTGCGCGCTCGAGCTTATATCTCTATAAATACGCTATAGCGCAATTATAGGGATACCGGATTTTGTTATCCAGAATACACAATAGAGAATTTTGGGTGTGGATAGCGTGCCTTTTACAAAATGCGTTTTTTTTGTTACGTTATCGGTTGCCTGATCTGAATAGGTTCAGATACATTTGGCACTCCTCGTAACAACGAGGAACATGCGCAT
>CAZSPA010000104.1:0-3199 GCA_964608685.1 uncultured Candidatus Saccharibacteria bacterium | reverse complement strand
AGATTAAACAAGATACTGCACGCGTGCGCGTCTTGTATCGTAGTAAAAAATATAAACTCCTTTCTTCTTACGCGCAGTAAGAATCTTTCTACAAGCTACCGGCTACAAGCTACGAGCTTTAGCGGGCGTATTCTATAACTCTCGTTTCTCGAATCACACTAACCTTTATCTCTCCCGGGTACTGCAAGTCTGCTTCTATTTTGTCGGCTACGTTTGTTCCGATTTCAATTACCCGATCAGCTCCTTGCGTTCCCGTTCAAATTCCTTGAGTCGCGAAGGGTCGCGATTCGTCCAGCGACATGCCACGCACATTTTGTGCGGTTTGCAAAGTTTATGGCCGAGCCACGAATTTACTAATTCGCCTGTGGACGGTTTGCTCATATTTCATTTTGGATGCTTGCGAATATTCAATAGCCGATATGTGTCGCCCTTAATTTGAAAGTAAAACCGGACATTGCCTGTAACCCGCGCCTGCCACACATCGGTTGCCTCATCATACTTCTTTGCCCGCAATGATGGATGCCGAATATCAACAATCAGATAGCGAATTTGTTTTCTGAACGCACGTTGAACCTCAACCGAAAATTCTTCAAACGCTCGGTCAAAGTGCGCCGTTGTCGAAGATTTCATTTCTTATGGAGGTGTGCCATCAGTTCCCCAACAGTATTAAATGGTCCCGATACTTTTCCCTCTTCCACATCCCGCAAGCTTGCCTGTAGCCACTGCGGGAGTTTCTTTGTCTTATTTCTCTGTGTAATAACCGCGCGCGAAATTGGCTCCACGAGAGAGCGCACTTCACGCACTTCGCGAAGTACTTCTGTAAGTAATCTGTCAGTTTTACCGCGTGTCGCAGTTGCCATATTCGCAGTATATCACACGTTCGGCTTATCTCGCGTATTCAATCACTCTGGTCTCTCGAATCACACTAACCTTTATCTCTCCCGGGTACTGCAGGTCGGCTTCTATCTTGTCGGCGATGTCTCTTGCCAGTTTGCGAGCATCAAGGTCGGAAATTTCTGTCGGTCTAACAATGACGCGCACTTCGCGGCCTGCGGCAATCGCGTATGTTTTTTCAACCCCGGGCATTTTATTTGCAATCGCCTCAAGTTCTTCTAGGCGCTTGATGTAATTTTCCACCGAGTCTCTGCGCGCGCCCGGGCGGCCTCCAGAAACTGCGTCTGCTACCTGTACTATCATTGATTCTGGAGTTTCGTACGGGTATTCCTCGTGATGTGCTTGCATGGCTTTAACAACATCCTCTCCCACGCCGAATTTCTGCAAAATCCTCCTGCCGATTTCCACGTGCGTCCCCGTCACCTCGTGGTCTACCGCTTTGCCGATGTCGTGCATCAAGGCTCCCGCGCGAGCAACAGCCGGGTTTGCGCCAAGTTCTTCGGCGAGCATTCCGGCCAAGTGCGCGACTTCCACGGAGTGGTCAAGTACATTTTGGCCATAGCTTGTGCGGAAATAAAGCCGTCCTAAAATCATGAGAAGTTTCGGGTCGAGATTTGGAACTCGCGCTTCATACGCGGCTTCCGTTCCTTTCTTTTTTATAATGTTGTTTATCTCGGCCTCTGCTTTTATGACAGCCTCCTCAATTTTTGCCGGCTGGATTCTCCCATCAAGAATTAAATTTTCAAGCGCGATACGCGCGATTTGACGGCGGATTGGGTTATAAGAGGAAAGAGTGATTGTCCCCGGGGTGTCGTCAACAATCACATCAACGCCGGTTGCGCGCTCGAATGCTCGAATGTTCCGTCCCTCTTTTCCTATAATTTTGCCTTTGATTTCATCGTTTGGCAGAGAAATGGTCGTCGCGAGAACGTCAGAGACAACGGAATTGCCGAGGCGATGCACGGATGTTGTCAAGATTTCATTCGCGCGCCTCTCGAGACGCTCGTTGCTTGTGATTTCAAGCTTGCGCATCCTGCCTTCCAAATCGGTTTCGTACCGTTTCTCAATTGACTTGATAAGCTCGTTTTTCGCCTCTTCTGTCGTGAGATTAGCGGTTTTCTCAAATTTTTCCTGCTGGGCGCGCACCAATTCCTCGGCTTTCTCCCTGATTTTTTGGACCTCCTCCGCTTTTCTGGCGAGAGATTCCTGCTCCGCGTCATTGTTTGACTGGCGCTTGTCCACAAGCTCCTCTTTGCGCACGAGGCGCTCCTCCGTCTGCTTCAGTTCGCGCTCTCGTTCCTTAAACTCGCTGGCCTGCTGCTGCGCTTTTTCCGCGGCCTTCTTTTCGGCCTCCTCAATTATGCGTTTCGCTTTCACTTCCGCGTCCAGCGTCATTTGCCGGACGATGATTTCCATCGAGCCGCGCTTTCCCAAACTGATAATAAATCGGAGATAGTATCCGAGTCCAATGCCGACAGCGCCCGCCAGAGCGATTAGAAGAAACGCTATTTTTAATGTCATACGCGTGTGTGCATACCCATCGCGCATCAGTGAATGCCGAAACCACCACGCTAAAGTTGTGAGAACGGTTAATGACCATGAGACTTGTTCCATGAACTTCAGGTGCGAATCCAGATGCGAGAAGAGGATGCAAATTCATAAATATTAATTGGTGTACTTTGGGAGTATAACACAAACACTGGCCATAGCCAGCGTTTGTGGTAGCTGGTAGCTTGTAGCCAGCAGCTTGTAGCAAAACACGCCTAAAACACTGTCCTTGAGTGGCTACCGGCTACGAGCTACTGGCTTCAGGCTATATCAGTACCTTATCCACAATCCCGTATTTAACCGACTCCTCGGCTGTCATAAAGAAATCGCGGTCAACGTCTGTCTCTATTTTCTTCAATGACTGGCCGGTGTTTTTGGCCATCATTTTATTTAAGCGGTCGCGCGTCGCGAGGATGTGCTGGGCTGTAATGGCGATATCCGATGCCTGCCCCTCGGCGCCGCCGAGCGGCTGGTGAATCATCACTTCCGCGTTCGGCAAAATAAATCTCTTGCCCTTTTCTCCCGACGAAAGAATCCATGCCGCGCCCGATGCCGCCATGCCGACGCACACCGTGGAAACCGCCGGCTGGATGTGGTTCATCGTGTCTATCATCGCGAGAGTCGCGGAAACGGAACCGCCCGGAGAATTTATGTAAAGAGAAATATCCTTTTTCGCGTCCTCCGAAGCGAGGAAAAGAAGCTGGGCGATGATGAGATTCGAAGCCTCGCTTTCAATGGGACCTCCAAGAAATATAAT
>CAZSPA010000103.1:0-3274 GCA_964608685.1 uncultured Candidatus Saccharibacteria bacterium | reverse complement strand
AATATATTTGCGACAATCGGGCTACATCCCATTCATACATCGAAGTCGTATCACGATGTGAAAGAATTGGGCCCCTCCTTCGCTTCCGCCAAAGGCGGATCCGCCTCCGGCGGAAAAGCCACGGAGGGCAAAGGAAGGGAGGAAGGATTTACGTCGCGCGGGGAGGTTTTTGACATGGAGGCATACGAAGCGCTGGGCAAGAATTCGCGCGTTATCGCGGTGGGCGAGTGCGGTTTGGATTACTATCGTGCCGAGGCAAATACAAAAGAACTTCAGAAAAAAATATTCATCGAGCAGATTAAGTTGGCGAATCAGCTTGGTAAGCCGCTAATGCTCCACATCCGCAACGCCTACGAAGATGCGCTCGAAATAATAAAGGCTCATGCAAAAGTTAAGGGAGACGTACATTTTTTCGCAGGCGATTGGGAAACGGCCAAGAAATTTCTCGATTTGGGTTTTACTCTCTCGTTTACCGGCGTTCTCACATTTACGCACGATTACGATGAGGTCGTGAAAAACGCTCCGCTCAACAGCATCCTCTGCGAAACAGATGCTCCGTATGTTACACCAGTACCGCACCGCGGGAAGCGCAATGAGCCGCTGTATGTTCAGGAAGTCGTCCGCGCCATCGCGAGAATTCGCGGAGAGGAACTGGAGAAGGTAAGTGCTCAAATAATGGCCAATTCCCGGCGCATTTTTGGGCTTGACAAGGCATCGTAATAGGTGTATTATTATTCCTAGTAGAGGATCAGGTTAAAGTCTCTATTGTAAAAAACTTTCCATAGCGAGCGGTCAAGCCGTGCGTTGTGGAAGGTTTTGTAGTCTAACTTTTTATCAACCACCGAGCCGTCTCGTTGCGGCTCTTTTAGTCAGGAGAAAAACATGGGAATGAGTGCGTTGTTGTTGGTCTGGACGATAATCGGAACGGGTAATGGGGTAAGCGTGACTCAAACATCCACGCCGATGCCATCGCTCGAATTCTGCAATAAGGCCAAAGCGATGGCCGAATCCGTCAAACCCTCCACGCTGTATTATGGGCCCGCCACCGTCACCGCATTGTGCATACCACGCTGATGTGACTCATAGCGGTTGAAATTCCTACGACCGGGAAACCGCAAGGCTTCCCGGTCTTCACTTTATGAATGAGCTATTGCCTAGTGCCTATCGTCTATGCTAAAGTAGCCGTCACATGATTGCAGAAGAAACAGCCATATTAGACCCAGAATTGGATGTCGCAATTTCAATTGATGAAGCGCCGGCTGAAGCGCGCATATACGAAATCGGCTACCATATAATTCCCACCGTAAAAGAAGAAGATGTTGAAAAGATTGTCAGCGGAATCCGCAGCATCATTGAAAAAGCCGGCGGTTCGTTCATCGCAGAAGGAGCGCCCTCGTTGATTAAGCTTTCATACCCGATGAGCGCTCGCGTTAAAGAGGGTGAGAAACGAATGGAATATGACCGTGGATATTTTGGGTGGATAAAATTCGAGTCTGCCTCTGCGGCAGTTCAGTCGCTTTCGGAAGCTCTCAAACTCGATGCGAATGTTCTTCGTTTGGGAATATTCAGAACTGTACGCGAGGATACGCGGGCAAAAATTAAAGCCCCATCGCTGCGAGAAGTGAAAAGGACAGATGTGATTAAGTCGACACCGCGTCGATCTGTAGAAGAAGAAGGCTCCGCGCCAGTTTCCGAAGTTGACCTCGAGAAGGCTATCCAAGATATTACGCACGAATAGAGATTGCATTTTTTATTTTGAACCCTACTATTGCCTAGTACCTATAACCTAAAACCTATTCAATATGTACATTAACAAAGTTATTCTTTTCGGAAATTTGACGCGTGATCCAGAGTTGAAGGCTCTTCCTTCCGGAATGAATGTGGTCAATTTTTCTATAGCGACGAACCGCATTTTTCGCGACCGCGAGGGGAAAAAACAGGAGCAGACCGAATTTCACAACATAGTTGTTTTCGGCCGCCAAGCGGATACGGTGGCGCAATACATGAAAAAGGGGAGTTCTGTGTTTATAGAGGGACGTTTGCAAACAAGGAGTTGGGAGGACAAGACGAGCGGCGAGAAAAAATATCGCACAGAAGTCATAGCCGACAGAGTGCAATTCGGTCCGAAAGGAAGCGGGGGTGGAAACGGAGGAAACGCGAAGAGAAACGACATTCCTGCGGACGAATCGCATGCGAATGCCAGTGGCCCTGGCATCGAATATCCTAAGGACGATATCAATCCGGAGGATATACCGTTCTAGCTTCGCCAGAAAAATCAAATATCAAAAATCAAAATGAAAGCTCAAAATCCAGCCCGGAATTCATTTATTCATTTTAAATTACATTTTGCATTTTGACTTTTGCATTTTGCATCACCAACATGTCCAACAATATACTTACGCAGAACGACATTCAGTATGTCGACTATAAGGACGTTGACCTGCTTAAGCAGTTCATCAATCCGCATGGCCGGGTTGTCGGCAGAAAGCGCTCGGGTCTCACCGCAAAACAGCAGCGCGCAGTGGAAGCGGCGGTTAAACGAGCTCGTTTCTTGGGACTCCTTCCCTATGTTCAAAAATAACATAAGGTAAGCTCCAAGTTCCAAAAACCAAGTTCCAAACAAGCCTCAAGTTTAAAAGTTTATAAACTGGAGTTTAAATATTGTTTGAGGTTTGGGTTTTGAGATTTGGAGCTTCGCGCTACGGGCGTTCCACGTATTCTCTCGTTTCCGTATTTACGCGGATGACATCGCCTACCTCGATGAACATCGGGACGGTAATCGTCGCTCCGGTCTCGAGGGTGACAACCTTGTTGCCTCCTTGGGCGGTGTTGCCACGGGTGTTGGGCGGGGCCTCGGTTACTTTCAGCTCCATCTTAATCGGCATGCTTAGCTTGTAGGGTTTCTCGTCGAAGAGACGCACATCGACTTCTGTTCCAGCCGTGAGAAATTTTCCCGCGTCTCCCACCATTTCCTCCGTAAGAGAAAAGCGGTTTGAGGAATTATCAATATCATGGAAAAACCATTCTCCCTTGCGGTTATAGATATATTTTGCTTTTTTTGTTTCGATTTCCGCTTCCTCAACTTTGTCGGAAACGTGGAATGTGTATTCCGTTGTTGAGCCCGTCTTCAAGTTCTTTAACTTCGTCTGGTTCACGGGCTTTCTCTGCTGTTTGCGAAAAACCCATGCCGAAAGAACCTCATAAGGCTCTCCCTCGAGAAGAATCAATTTTTTTGGCAGGACCTCGTTATACGACAACATTCGGAGCATTCTAT
>CAZSPA010000102.1:0-3280 GCA_964608685.1 uncultured Candidatus Saccharibacteria bacterium | reverse complement strand
GTGGTAAGGAATGATGAAATAACACTCGCGGAAATAGAAAAACGGAAATACGACAGAATAATCATTTCTCCGGGCCCCGGCGACCCGCGCGACCCGAAATATTTCGGCGTGTGCGCCGATGTCATTACAAAAATAGGAAAGACCATTCCGGTTCTTGGAGTGTGTTTGGGAATGCAGGGAATAGCGCACTGCTTTGGCGGAGGTATAGCGCGCGCGCAGAAGCCAATGCACGGAAAAACCAGTATCATAGAGCATGACGGCAAGGGCGTGTTCAAAGGACTGCCGCAAAAACTTGAAGTTATGCGCTATCATTCACTTATAGCGGAAAAAGAAACATTGCCGGAGTGTTTGACTGTTACCGCGACATCGCTCGATTCGGGAGAGATAATGGGATTGCGGCACAAGGAATTTCCCATTGAAGGCATACAGTTTCATCCGGAATCTTTTGCGACAGAGGGTGGCAAACAGCTTCTTCAGAACTTCATCGAGCAATAATAGATTAAAATGAATGTATGAATGCCACAGAAATATTAAATACACTCGTCGAGAAAAGAGATTTGACTTCTGCGGAGGCGCGCCAGTTTCTTCTGGATGTCATGTCCGGGGTAATTTCTCCGGTGCAAACCGGCGCAATTCTCACTGCTTTTCGGATGAAAGGAGAGACCCCTGCGGAGATTGTCGGTCTTCTCCAGGCCATGCGCGAACACGTACTTCGAGTATCAGCAGAGGGCGCGATGGATATCGTTGGCACGGGGGGCGACCATGCGGGAACGTTTAATATATCAACCACCGCAGCGTTTGTTGCAGCGGGAGCGGGAGCGAAAATCGCAAAACACGGTAATCGTGCCGCGAGCAGTAAATGTGGAAGCGCGGACGTGTTGGAAGAACTCGGAGTGAGGATTGACCTGACACCGGTGCAAGCGGAAGATGTATTCAAGAAAGTCGGCATGGTTTTTCTGTTCGCCCCTAAATTTCACCCATCGATGAAGCAGGTGGTCCTTGTGCGCAAGGAACTCAAAATACGCACGATATTCAATGTTCTTGGCCCATTTGCGAATCCTGCGGGGACAAAGAGACAGATCGTTGGCGTCCCAAATGAAAACGTAGCGGAGACGATGGCAGAAGTAGGCAAACAATTAGGCTTTGACCATTTGCTGATTGTGACGAGTGACGGTATGGATGAAATTGGTATTTCAGATAGTACGACAGTCTTTGATGTACGGGGTACATCAATAAAGAAAGATGTCATCAATCCCGAAGAATATGGTTTTAAAAAGACAGCCAGAGAGCAAATTCTTGGGGGGGATGCTAAACAGAGTGCGGAGATTATTCGGGATATTTTTCGCGGTGAAAAGAGTCCAAAACGCGATGTGGTAATTCTTAATTCTGCCGTGGCATTGCATATTGCCGGTATTGCGAAAGATATTCCGGAGGGAATTAAACTTGCCGAGCAATCAATCGACAGCGGAAAGGCCCTGAAGGCATTGGAGGACTTGGTGAGGGAAACACAACGCCACTCTTGAGGCTTTTATGAAAACTCTAAAACTAACTCCGTTCAGCGAACCGGTCTCGGCGACCATCGCCATTCCGGGTTCTAAAAGCTATACCAACAGGACGCTTCTTCTCGCCGCTCTCACAAAAGGTACTGTCACGATCAACAACCCACTCGTTTCAGACGATACGCACGCGATGATCGCGTGCTTGCGGGAATTGGGCATACGCTGCGCTTTCAAGGATGACATGCTCGCTCCAGAAGACATAGCGCGGCAACCCGGTTCTCTCATAGTTACCTCCGATATCAGCGCGATACGAGAAGGCAAGTACAATCTTAACGCCAATCTTTCCGGAACAGCTATCCGTTTCGTTTTGGCGCTTGCCGCGATTGTCCCCGGCATCAAAACCGTCCGCGGTCGTGGGCGCCTCAACGAACGCCCCATTGCGCATCTCGTGGAAGCCCTTGAACAGCTTGGTGCCCGCATAGAATATGTAGACAAGCACGGCTATCCGCCGGTCAAGGTTCTTTCTTCGCGGTTGGAGTCCGGCACTGTGAAGATTAAAGGCACTGTCTCAAGCCAATTCCTCTCGGCACTCCTCATGATTGCGCCTCTTGTCGGCGAAGTCGTCATAGAAGTAGATGGAGAGCAGGTTTCGCGGCCATACATAGATATGACCATAGACGCCATGCGTGCGTTTGGCGTGTCGGTTGAGAACGACGGCTACAAGCGCTATGTCGTACCAAGAGGGCAGGCGTACCGCGCCACCGAACATACCGTGGAAGGCGATTTTTCGAGCGCCGCCTACTTCTTCGCTATTGCCGCTTTGACACGCTCGACCCTGACGCTCACCAACCTTAATCCGAAAACATATCAGGCCGACATTCGCTTCCTGAAGATTCTCAAGGACATGGGGAACGACATCGCCTACGGCGAACACTCAATAACTATTACTGGCAAATGCGTGAAGGCCGTGTCCGTTGATATGCAAGATTGTCCCGACCAGGCGCAGACTCTGGCCGTACTAGCGGCTTTCGCGGATGGAACAACGACAATAAAAGGAGTGCAGTCGCTCCGCGTCAAAGAAACCGAACGCGTCGTCGCTCTGGAAACTGAACTCAAGAAGATGGGAATACGCACCGAATCGACGCAGAACACGCTTATTGTGCACGGCGGCAATCCAAAACCGGCACGGATAGACACGTACGGCGACCACCGCATGGCGATGGCGTTCGCGGTTGCAGCCGCGAAATTGCCAGGCATGGAAATAATGGATCCGGATGTCGTCACGAAGACTTTTCCGCGTTTTTGGAAATCGCTCGCGCTCGCCGGCGCTCCATTCTCCACCAGCTACGAACATCCGAACATAATTCTTATAGGCATGCGCGGCGGCGGCAAGACCACGGTGGGGCGCTTGCTTGCGCAGAAGTTTAACAAGGAACTCATAGACATAGACGATTTCATAGAAGAGCGCGAGGGGATGAAGATAGCGGAAACGGTTCAAAAGCGCGGCTGGGAGTACTTCAGGGATCGAGAATCCGAGGTTGTCGCTGAGGTCGGCAAGCGAAAGGACACCATCATCTCCACCGGCGGCGGCGTGATAGAGAGGCCGGAAAATGTCGCCGCTTTGAAAGAGAACGGCGTTCTCGTCTTGCTGAACGCGCCAGCGGATATCCTAGCGGAGCGCATTGAGCACGACCCCGGCAGACCGGCTCTTACGGATGCGGCGAGTATGCGCGAGGAGATTGAGACAGTTCTCAGATCGGAAGAGCGTCGTGTAGGGAAAG
>CAZSPA010000101.1:0-3329 GCA_964608685.1 uncultured Candidatus Saccharibacteria bacterium | reverse complement strand
CCAAGCGCGACGAGCAGGAATGGAACGGCAAGGCCGAGAGAAAATATACCGAGTAGTATCGCTCCGCCCTGCGCTGTGGCTCCTGTTCCCGCGAGCAACAAGATGGAGCCCAAAACTGGCCCGACGCACGGCGTCCAGCCGGAGCCGAATGTGATTCCCATAACGAAGGAGCTCTGCATTGTTCCGCGCTGGAAAATGGGCGGAATGCGAAAGTGTTTTTGGGACGCAAGAGCCGGAATGTCGATGACGCCGAGCATCATTAAGCCGAAAATTATTACGAATATTCCGCCGATTCGGCTGATTAATGCGCTCGCCCCGAAAAGAAATCCGCCTAAAGCGCCGGCAAAAACTCCGAGAATGATGAACACGGCGCTGAACCCAATCACGAAAAAGAGTCCGTTCAAAAGGACTCTTTTTCGTGATGGGGTTTCATTCTTTTTCGCGTCGGAGCCGCTGATGAATCCGAGGTAAGCCGGCACGAGCGGAAGCGTGCACGGCGCAAGGAAGGTCAGAAGACCGGCCAAAAAAGAAGGAATTATGAGCGATGCTATGTCCATGCTAATTCGCGACGTGAAGCAGTCCGCGCAATTTCTCTTCGTCAAATCCGATGGTAAGCGCGCCGTCAATGTCTATGACTGGAACGCCCATTTGTCCGGACTTATCGACCATTTCTTTTCTGGCGTGGGCGTCACCCGCCACATCTTTTTCCGTATAGGCGATGTTATACTTCTTGAAGAATTCCTTCGCCCCGTGGCAGAAGTGGCATGTTGGCGAGGTGTAAATTGTAACTTTCGACATATTCATTTATTGTGTTTAGTTTTTTAATTGCTCCTTTAATTTCACTTTCCGCTCTTGCTAGAATCTTTCTTTTCGCTTCCGTGCGTGTGAGTTTGATGCGCAGAACACGGGCACGAACAAGCGAGACACACTTTTCGCTCGCCTTCAGACTGATTTGTTTTTCCTGATTTCATACAGGTTGTTTTTTCAATTAATTTGTAACTGCTAATAATCAGAGTAATTTGACTACAGCTTCCACTGCCGGGTTGCCTCTTTTCAGCATGTAGCAAATCATCTGTCCCATGCGCTCCTTATCGACCACATCGGAGAGCTCGAGAATGCGAAGGTGCTGCGAAACCGCAGGCATGCTTATCTGAAGAATATTGGCGAGGTCGGTAACACACAACTCTTTATGCTCGAAGAGAAGCTTCACTATCCGAAAGCGGTTGGAATCGCCGAGAACGGAAAAAACGAGCTGTAAGCGGCCGTCTTCGCTCGCTAAATCATCCCTAATCTTACGAATCTGTTCTTTTGTTAGCATGTCCATAAATTTCATTATTTCATTAATTGCTTATATGCTTAAATAATAGCCACTTAGGAAAATCTGTCAAGGAGCTGCAAATGAAGGGGCTGTGGATAACTAATTTTCTACCCTATCCCTACAGATAATATCGGTGTGCCGCGGGGGAGATTCGAACTCCCAATCCCTTGCGAGAACTACGTTCTGAACGTAGCGTGTCTACCAGTTTCACCACCGCGGCGTTTGGCACCGGCTCAATATACCAAATCCTGGCATTTCAGCAGGTGGTAAATTTATTTCCTTTTATCATTAAAAACATATCCACTTATCAAGATATTATCTCCAAATGTTTTAAGAGTCGTGTTTTTCAACCGCAAAGATTGTTTAATGGAACTCGCACCCTTGCCGGAAACAGCGCTAACCGCGGCCTCGCCGCCGATTATAATTGGCGCATAAAATGCATAAACCTTGTCAACTAATTCCGCGTCGATGAAACTCCCCAAAACCGCGCCGCCGCCTTCTACAAAAACGCTGGTGATTTCCCTGCGAACAAGTTCCTTCATAACGAACGGCAAGGCAATAGAATTGCCCAGACACGTAACAACTTGAATTCCTTCTCTCATCAGTTTCTTATATTTCTTTTTGTCGGCGCGCCGCGTCGTAAAAATCAAAACATTTTTGTCGCGCAAAACTTTGCTTGCGAGAGAAATCCTCAAGGCGCCGTCCAGAATAATACGGAGCGGTTCGGATGCGCCCGAAATTCTCAAGCCCAAATGAGGATTGTCTTGAAGCACTGTGTTTATTCCGACCAGAATCGCTTGGTAATTCCGGCGCAAACTGCGCGCGTATTTCCGCGCTTGCTCATTCGTTATCCAGCGTGAGCCACCGGAGCGCGTTGCAATCTTTCCGTCCAAGCTCATTGCGAATTTAAGAGCGACGAACGGGCGCTTCTTTTCGTGAAAAGCAAAAAACGCTTCGTTAAGTGCGCGCGCTTCCTTTTGCCTCGTTCCGACTGAAACAGAAATGCCGAACTGTTTGAGTCTCCTGACTCCATGTCCCTGCACCTGCGGATTCGGGTCTATGGCGGAGCAAACTACTCTTTTTATTCCCGCGTTTATTATCGCTTCAACGCACGGCGGAGTTTTCCCGAAATGAGGGCATGGCTCGAGGTTAGTATAGAGAGTCGCGCCTGATGCGCGCGGACCGGCATCAGCAAGCGCTTCAATTTCCGCGTGCGCGCTACCTGCCCTCCTGTGATATCCATGCCCTATTATTTTCCCGTTCTTCACAATGACGGCGCCCACCATCGGATTCGGATTCGTCCAGCCAGCGCCTTTTTCAGCCAGTTTCAGCGCTTTATCCATGAACTTTTCATCTTGTGTACTGATAGTTCTCATATCATCGTTACACTCTTTTAAGGCGGTGGCCAAGCCTCTTTTTCTTAGTCGAAAGATACGCGGCGTTTATTTTGTTGTGAGAAATTTCCAAAGGAACCATTTCCGCGACATTTATGCCAAACGATGCGAGCTGTTTTTCTTTTTCTGGATTATTGGTCAGCAATCTTATTTTCTTCGCGCCTAGATCTTTTAGTATCAGAGCGGCAACTTCGTAATCCCGCGCATCTGCGGCGAATCCGAGCGCGTGGTTCGCGTCCACCGTGTCATACCCTTCGTCCTGAAGCGCGTAAGCTTTTATCTTATTACCGAGCCCGATTCCGCGCCCCTCTTGATTAAGATACACGATGATTCCGCTTCCAGTCTCTTTTATTAATTCCATGCTCATCTGCAACTGGTCCCTGCAGTCGCATCGAAGAGAACCGAACGTGTCTCCCGTGAGACATTGCGAGTGAACCCGCACGAGTACCGTCGTTTTTTCAACGTCACCATGAATGAGTGCTACGTGTTCTAGGTCGTCGAAAGTAGTTGTGTAAACGACTACGCGAAACGTTCCATACCGCGTCGGCAAAGTTGATTCCGAGAATCTCGCTACTCCGTGCGGGCTGGGGAGCAGCGGAAGAGGGTGTGCGCGGAGA
>CAZSPA010000100.1:0-3396 GCA_964608685.1 uncultured Candidatus Saccharibacteria bacterium | reverse complement strand
ATCTTCACTCGGTAGAATGTTTAATGTAATCGGAGACCCTATTGATGGGGGCGAACAGGTTGCAAAAAACACCCGCCGTCTGCCGATTCACCGCGACCCTCCGGCATTCATGAGGCAAAGCACGAAGGCGGAAGTATTTGAGACCGGCATTAAAGCGGTTGACCTGATGACTCCATTTATAAAAGGCGGCAAAGCGGGACTTTTTGGAGGCGCGGGAGTCGGCAAAACCGTTCTCATTCAGGAGCTTATACACAACGTGGCATCCGAACACGGCGGGTACTCCGTGTTTGCCGGAGTGGGCGAGCGCATCCGCGAGGGCAACGACCTCTATCACGACATGAAAGAATCGGGAGTGCTTGAAAAGACGGCTCTTGTTTTCGGACAAATGAATGAAGTGCCGGGAGCGCGCGCGCGAGTCGCGCTTTCGGGGCTCACAATGGCGGAAGATTTTCGCGACGAGGGAGGAAAGGACGTGCTTTTCTTTATGGACAACGTGTTCCGTTTTGTGCAGGCGGGCTCTGAAGTCTCGTCGCTATTGGGGCGCGTGCCGTCGGCCGTCGGTTACCAACCGACTCTCGCGGAAGAAATGGGACTTTTACAGGAAAGAATCACATCTACGAAAGAGGGCTCAATCACATCCGTGCAGGCGATTTATGTTCCCGCTGACGACTTGACTGACCCCGCGCCGGCCACTACTTTCTCGCACCTTGATTCCACCATCGTGCTTTCGCGCGCGCTCGCCTCGCTTGGAATTTATCCGGCGATTGACCCGCTCGATTCCGGCTCATCGGCTCTCACTCCGGAAATTGTCGGCGAAGAACACTACAGAGTGGCGAACGAAACTCGCCGAGTGCTTCAGAGATATAAAGACTTGCAGGACATCATCGCGATTCTTGGTATCGAAGAACTTTCCGAGGAAGACAAGAAATTGGTATATCGCGCCCGCAAGATACAGCGCTTCCTTTCACAGCCGTTCCGCGTCGCAGAAGTGTTTACCGGCTCCAAAGGCAAATTTGTATCTCTCGCCGAAACTGTGCGAGGATTCAGCGAAATCCTCGCAGGCAAGCACGACGACTTGAACGAGCAGGCGTTTTATATGAAGGGAAACATTGACGAAGTCAATGCGCAGTAGATGTTATAAATGTTGTAATTGTTCTAGTGTCTTAAACATCTTTGACATTTACAACATTTAGAACAATTAAAACATGAGCGAAGCGAAAACATTCCACCTCATCATCTCAAGCGTAGGCGAAACGCACTTTGACGGGGAAGCGGTTTCTGCGACCCTGCCCGGCTCGGACGGCGAGCTTACCGTCCTCGCCCACCATGAGCCCTTTGTGACGGCGCTAAAAAGCGGTTCCATCACTGTGCAGACTGCGGGAGGCGAAAAGAAAAGTTTCGCAAATGAAACCGGAATCCTTGAGTTTGCCGGAAACAAGGCGGTCGTATTGCTGTAAAAAAGTCTACTGTTTGATACCATGGTACAAATGAGTAGACACAGCCTTGCGCAATATCAATATTTCAAACCATGCCGACCAAGAAATTTCAGAGGCGCATTGAAGATTTCACCTGCGAACAGTGCGGCGAAGAAGTGAAAGGAGACGGCTATACCAATCACTGCCCGAAGTGCCTGTGGAGCAAGCATGTTGATGTAAACCCCGGCGACAGAGCGAGCGCGTGCGGCGGATTGATGAAGCCGGTATGCGTCGAGGGCTCAACCCCAAATTATCACATCGTTCACGACTGCGTTCGATGCGGTCAAAAAGCAAGGATTATCGGGGATAAAATGGACAGCGAGAAGGCATTACTTGCCATAGTTATCGCATTCGCTATCGGAAAGTGAACATAGTTGCGTAGAAGTCAATAGTGTTGTATCGTAGAAGAATGTCTCGCAGGGACGAGAATAGCGAAGTTGGTCTTGAGGCCGGTATTCGCTTCTCTATGGGATTTCTGCGCCCCCGACCGCATCATCACGACATTGCTACCGTAAAGCAATTATTGCTTGGCGCGGCTGTTCTTATGCTTGTCTCTGCCCCATTTTATGGCGACTCACTGCGCCTTGAACTTCTGTTTGAACTAACAGGCGCATTAGTTATCGTGAGCCTTGTTGCAATAACGAGAACAATGGAGAGGCACATCATCACGGCCGATGCTATCGTCGCTGGAGTAGGGATGTGCATATATCAGACATGGGCGCTTTTGGGTTATATTGCGGCCGCTCACGAGTTATCCATCGCTTTCGTTCTCCGCGAGACGCTCGCGGTTTTATTTATGTTCGCATTTTATTTCAGCGTGATGGCATCGCGCTCAATGATTATCAAAGAAGTTGGAAAGAAAGATTCGTTCTGTAGCGAAAATGAATCGGGAGACTATGAAGACGAATTGCCGATATATCATCCAGAGGACGAGGATTTATATAGAACTTCAGCATTGGCAGAGGCCGAAAGAAAGCTAAGGCATGAGCGAGAGCGAGAAATACTAGACCAGTCTGAAAGGAATTAGGTGATTATAAAAAAAGAAAAAGCCGTCTCCCACAAGCGGCTTTTCCTGTTTGAGACGGCTTTGCGGAATAAAGAACATGTGGGAGTTCCGCTACTCGAATGCAAGGCACTACTTGTAAGCCAGTCCAGCCGCGACGAATTTCGTCCTGAATTCTTCGCGTGTTAGGAAGGCGATGAAGGCGCGACCGGCCTCGACGGACATAGCCTTGGTCGCTAGCCCAGCCCAGTAGGTCGTGAGCTTCTGTACCTCAATTGGTAATGGTCCGACCAACGCCAGGCCCTCCACGGACATACCCTCGCTACGCATTGTAATGCACATGTCCGCCTCACCATCGGCCACCGCCTTGGATGTGGTCTTGCCGTTTGGTCTCAGTACGGTTTTTTCATCCATGACGCCCGCAATGCCTAGATGTTCCAGAAGCTCTCGCACATAGGCGCCACCAGTTCCCCCGCTGTTGGGATTCGTGTAGACGAAAGAACGCGCGACGAGAAGTGCCTGCCTCAACTTGTTGACGCTCGAGATGTCGGGCGTAAGAGCGCCCGAACGCATGAAGACTGCCATATCTGTCCCGGCGACCTTCAAGCAAGTGTCTGCGACGACCGTGCCCTCGCGGACGGACTTCTGGGTGGCCCAGTCCGGTGAGATGACGACATCGACAACTGGTTCGGTGGCGAGCCGTTTGAGGGTCTGGCCAGCCGTTCCAAAGGTCAGACTCACCGTCACCGGATGGCCGCCCACCTCATATCTGAACATGTTGGCTACGGACGGGACAACAGATTCCACCGCACCAGCGCTTATTACCCGCAGTAAAATTGGAAAAGAACTCACGATTGCCTCCTGTGTATGAATCCACATCGACTGATGGGATACTATTACCATAACAACAAAAGCATC
>CAZSPA010000099.1:0-3472 GCA_964608685.1 uncultured Candidatus Saccharibacteria bacterium | reverse complement strand
TGCTCGCGGCGGTAATCGTGAATCCGCTCGGGAAGACAAGCTGTATTTGCCCGCCAATCGGAATCGAGGTGCCGGCCAGAAACTCAACTTTGTAATTGGACGTAACTCCGGCAGAACGACTCTCCGGAGAAACGCGGGTCGGGTTCATTCCCTGCGTGCTGAAGTTTATCGTCCCGCCGCCGGGGCCGAGCTGGCCGCCCGTGGTACTGGAATTCTGAACTGTACCGAAAGCAAGGTTGCCTGCTGGAGTGCCTGCTGTTGAAATTCCGTTGCTTGCTAGGTCTTGCACTGGAACTGCCACTGTCACCTTGTACTGATTCCCGTTTTGGAGGGCGAGACCCGAGATGCGCGCTGTTTTTGAGCCGGAATCGTACGTTACAGTTTTTCCTCCTAGGGAAATTGTCGTGCCCGTGGGACTTTCTAATGTGTAGTTTGCGATATTGTCGGCGGCGTTCGGGCCGCCTCCGGATTTCATCGGCTCGGAAAACGTGATAGCGATGCCGAAGTCGTCCGCGTTGGCGAAGTTGACGGAAGGAGGAGCCGTATCGGCGGTCGCCGTCGTCGTGAATGTCGTCGTGGAGTGGTTCCCGAGAGTATTGCCCGCGAGGTCTTTAACTCCGGAGGCCAGGCCGACTATTACGAATGAGTAGCCGGTGCTGGCGGCAAGCGGAGTGGAAGGAACAAAGTTCACGGAACGGCTGTTGGAGTTGTAGGTAACGCCTCCCGCAACCGCGCTGCTGTTGTTTAATGTCTCCACGAGCTTTACGGTGGTCGTCGTGAGAAACGCGGGATTCATATCCTTCGAGAATCCGGCGGTGATGACCGGGCTCATGGAAACGCCCGTGGAGGCGTTCGCCGGGGAAACTCCGAGAACCGCAGGAGCGGTTTGGTCCACTGTGCTCGCGGTCCTAAAGAAGAGCTTGTATTCCCCGGGGAACGAGGCGCCGGTCGCGCTTTTCGCCGCGGTTGTAACCTGGACCACAAAAGCAGTGTTTACCGCGAGATTGTTGGCGGGAGTAATCGTGACCGTATTTGTCGTGGAGTCGTATGAGTTCGTTGTTGATGTCGCGGCGCCGGGCGCGCCGTTCACATCAGTTGAGAGTTTGACGACCGCGGTGTTCAGGACCGAGTTCGCCCCTCCGACATCGTTGTTCATTGCCACCGAGAATGTGAGTTTTATGGGAGCGTTGGGCGCGAAGTTCTGGGAGCCCGCCTGCGGCTGGGATGTTTGGACAAAAGGAGGCGTTGTATATGTGCCTCCTGTCGCGCCCGTTGTGAATGTAATTGTTGATGTCGCCGCAAGAGCGTTCCCTGCCGAGTCCGTTAACCCTGGTCCGACTGTGACGACGTAGGCGGTGGATGAAGTGAGGTTTGAAGCGGAGTTGTCCAAACGAAGCGAGGTGGACGTGGCGCCCGTTGCGCCGTTGGACACCAGGTGGAACGCGTAAGCGCCGTTATTGGCCGCGTTCGCCGTTGTTTTAGCGAGCATGAGGTCGCCGAAACTGAAGACTGTGGCGTTCTGGGTAACTGCTCCGTCGATAGCCCCGTTCGCAGATGAGGTGATTTTCGCGAGAACCGAGCTCGCCGCGAATGTCGGCGCGACTGCCGCGCTGTCTAGACGAAGCGCGGCGGTGGTAGTGCCTGTAGCGCCGTTGGGCGGAGCGGCAGTCAACGCTTCGCCTGTAGTGACAAGGTGCCACGCGTATGTATTCAGATTGTCTCCGCCTCTTACGACCTTGGCAAAAACAAGGTCGCCGGCGTTGAGGGTTGTTGTCGCAACAAGCAGTTGAGAAGCGTTAATGGTAGAAGTCGCGGCGGGCATAAGGCGCGCGAATGTAGTAGTCGCGTATGAGGGAGCGGCGTCCTGGTCGTCTAGGCGCAACCCGGAGTTGTTGAGGGCCTGGCCGGTCGTTACGATATGCCAATCGTAGCGCACATTGGCCGGTTTCGCGGAAGTATTCGCGACAAGCAAGTCGCCGACGCCTACGCTCGCGCCGTCTCCCGTAAATCCTGCCGCGGTCGGCGCGGCAAATTTGGTTATCTGGAGGGAGCGGAACGCGGGATTGTTGTTGATTGCGAAAGTGCCGGAGGTTAGAGTCGCGTTTGTGATAACGCCGACTTCCGGCGGGAAAGTGTCAACTTGCGAGTATACTATGTCCCCCCGCACCGGAGTTGTGTAGGCGCCTTGCGGGAAGATTTGATTGGCGCCGCTTATCTGGAAGAAGCCGGTACTGACAGTATTCGCCTTTGCGAATCTTGAGGAAGCTGTATAAGTCGGCGGACTGGAAACGACCATGTCAAACCCGTCCGGAAAAGGACGGAGCGCCGCGCCTACGGGACTTCCCGCGCCGGTCAGCGTTATGTTGTTCGGGTTTATAGTTGTCGGGTCAAGATTCTCATTGAAGCCGAGGTGGATGAAGGTGGAAACCGGGACTCCGGTTGAGCCGTTGGCGGGGCCGGTAATGCCCGCGTTCAGTGTCGGCGCCGCTGTGTCAATTCTGATTGTATTTGTAGCTGTTGCCGCGGGAGTATTAGCGGGGGTACTGGCGTTCCATTGGATTGAGCCGGGGTACATATTCGCCGTGAACGTACGATCGTTCACGGCACCTCCCGCGGTCTGGAGCACTATAAAGTAGTCATTGCCAGCGTTGGCGGCGTCGGTATCGTTCGCGGGGACAGTTTCGTTCGCGAGGAATGAAAGCGTGGCTGTCGCCATATTCCATGAGGCGCTCTGGAGGGGCACGACGTCATCGAATGCATCAAAAGAGCCCTGTGTACCTGCCGAAGCATCGTCGCGATAAATAGCGACGCCGGATGATGTGGCGTTTCCTAGCGCCGCGAGGTCGGTAGTGGTAGAAAATCCGGCGACTGCGAGAAAGGCGATGCTAGTGGAAGCAAACGTTTCCGAACTGCTTACCAAGTTAAGGCCGATAACCGCTGTTGGCGTGGAAGACGCCTTGATGGTTTGGCCGAAGGTAGTGAGAGAAGCCGCCGCGTTCGTCGTGATTGCCGCACTGGCTACGTTAACCATTGACGCTGATAAAAAAATCGCCGCGATTAAAACAGCGGCCGAGGAGAGAAACACTTGCGCGCCGAACTTGTATACCTTCCGCATAGTATTTTATTTATTAATAATTAATAATTCCTAAAACAAACGACACGGAGCGCAAAGCGCCCGACAATAATTTATGTACCCTTAATTATCAAATTGCGTCGCACATTCCGCAATAGATGGAGGTGGATAACCCGCACACTAAGTCTGGCGTGATTTTGCGCCGAAGCACCTCGGGAATATCCAAAACCTCTGTCTCATCTCTGCAGGATTGCGCACGCCGGTTCCGTTCATAAAGAGGCAACGCCAGACTTGGTGTGCGGGGATAACTCCGACGTCAAATTATTTTGGTATTGCGCTTGAGTGTAAGTTGAATTACAGCAATTACAATAAATCATTCACATACAAATAATATTCCTA
>CAZSPA010000098.1:0-3499 GCA_964608685.1 uncultured Candidatus Saccharibacteria bacterium | reverse complement strand
CCCGGCAACCATGCTTTAGCCGCCACACCCATCACAATACCGATGAGCGGAACAGCGAAGCAGGCCGGTATCACGCCGATCAGAACGGGTCTGACGGCGTACACAGTCACTAACCAGAGACAGACCAACATTGTCTTGTCTCCAATCTCGCCCAGGAACACTGCGGCGAGCACGGCGAGAAACTCGTTCATTGTTCACCCCCACATTCAGTGTTTCAAGATCCAAGGGCGGAATTGCCCAATTCAAAACCAACCTAGATGAAAGCACGGAGAGAGAGAGATGTCAAGCTCGAAATCCTGGCTCAATCCTTGGGCTGTTTTCCCTTAACCTATATTCACTATTTTTCCAACCATAATGCCGATAAAAATCGCGGCGCCTGCAAGAACGGCCATTCTTAGGCCGCGGCTAAACATTCCAGTGCTCGATACCTTGCCACTGATAAATCCTAAAATAAACAACGCGATAATCGACGCAACAATGGAAACCGCTATGGCATTTTGACTCAAAACAAAAATGTAAGGCGCTATCGGAATGAGACCTGCCAAAACAAATGAGAAAAACATTACAATGCTCCCAATGATGGATTGCTTGAAAGGAACTTTTTTAAGCGAGAGATATTCCTCCGTCGCTTCCTCCGAAAGAAAACTCCCCACGGCCATAGAAAATCCTTCAACGAATATGTAGACGATTCCTGTCAGCAAAATTATTTCGCGAGATGTTTGGCTGGCAATGCCCGCGAGAAGGCCAACTGTGGAAACCAGACTGTCTTCCACACCAAAGATGATATTTCTTATATAAACTGCTTTCGTGGTATCCATTTCTCTCATTATATCCCACCTTTGGTGATGTAAGACGCAAGGCCTCCGGGCCTTGAATATGCGTACACTTCCTTTATGCCTATATCTTTTGCAATCAGCAAAACCGCTTCAATCAACTGATTAGAAACTGGGGCATCGTTCGTTATTACAGGATTTTCAGGAGGTGCGGGATATTTGAGAAGCATTGTGTAGCCGAGAGAACTTTTGTCTTCTGACCTTCCATTCGGAATCACTCCGATAAGTTTGGCCCCTTCTGATTGCCCTCCTTTTAATTTCTGGTGGAAATTGTAAACGGGGTCATTGCCCTCCAGAAGATATTTCTTTACTGCACCGGCATCCGGAATCTTATCCACGCTGGGAATCGGTTTTGGTTTGAATCCCGAGCTACAAATTGATATGCAGACAAATGCCTTGCCCTGCAGATGGGAAACTTCTGGCGTTAGCAATTTATCGTAAGTCGTGTGGAGTAATGCCTTGTCGCCTAGGTCGGTACGTATGAGGGCGATTTGTCCCGCTATTTTGTCCTGCTTATCAACTGCAATAAGAATAAATTGTTTGTGCATGTCTTTTTTGTATTTCTCGCTCTCTACAGAAAGCGGCGACCAGCACTGATTATAAAGTTCGTGCGATGCCGATACATAAGGCGATTGCGGATTTAGCATAAAGAATTTGTATTTTTCGGTTTTGACTAGCGACTCAATCGGCTCAAATCGCTCGAGCGGAGTTTTATTTTTCAAAACGCTTCTCTGAACCTTTCCCGTGGAAGTGGTCGGCAGGTTTTCAGGCAAGATAGAAGAAATATATTTTGGAGTTTCATAAGCGCTGATGGTTGGAGTTCCAAATAACAGAATGCCTTTGAGCCTACGCTTTGCATCCTCCTCACTGATATCTTTTTTCCAGCAAATTACGGCTCCGACTTCTTCTCCGTATCTTGTGTCCGGGATCCCGACAACATAAGCCTGCGCTATATCGCCAGAAATTTTCTTAAGATGATTTTCTACCGCGACAGGCGAGATGTTGATTCCCCCTTTTATGATTATTTCTTTCTTCCTGCCTTTTAAGTAAAAAAATCGAGTTCCACTTATTGTCTTGTAAAATCCTATGTCCCCCGTCAAAAAATAACCCCATCGAAACGCGGGCTCATTTCCCAAGTACCCTTCCATAATCGCAGGACCTTTGACCACGAGCTCTCCCTCCTCTTTCTCTCCGAGAATTTTTCCGTGCTCGTCCGCAATTTGGACATCAGCCCAAGACATCGGGGAGCCGATAGAGTTTTCCTCTATAAGTTCTTCGTACAATTTCTCGTTCAATCCAATGGGTACGCCGGTAACGCGGAGCGCTGTTTCTGTCTGGCCATAGCCCTGATAAAGCGCGATGCGGAATTTCTTTCTGAATTCCTGCAGGGTCTGCACTACTACAGGCGCGGAGCCGATTTGGATTCTGTTTAGTTTTATGGCGTCCTTTACTTTCGCAAATTCCTCCTCTCGGCTTAATTGGTCGAACAATATCGATTGAACAATGGAGGTAATGGTGGCTCCTGTAGCGGCCACCTGTTGCCAGAAGTGAGAGTTGGAATATGTGGGCGGAATTGCAATCGTCCCGCCAGAGAGAAGCGTCGCAAGGCAGAAGGTCGTGGAATTGATGTGGTGAAGAGGAAGATTTACCAAAAACTTGTCTTCTTTTCCGATATTCAACCACTCCCGAATACTTTGCGCGTTAACGATTAGGTTCTCCAGCGACAGCTTCGCGCCCTTCGGGTGAGCGGTCGTCCCGGAAGTAAACAATATCAGCGCCTGATGCGAGAGGTCCGGCTTCCATTTGGTTCTTGTATTCAAGCTTTTCGGAACGCCCGCGAAATTAATAATCTTTATGCCCTGAAGATGCTCTCTGTCGGAGTCCTTTAGCATTTCCTTTTGCGCAATCAGCAATTTTGCATTGCTCAATTTGATTTTATATTGATGCAATTCGCCGGTATCTCTCTTTATATCTAAGGGGACAGTAACAATTCCTACGCTCCACGCCGCCCACGAGAGAACGAGGAGCTCGGCTGAATTGTTGAAGGCCAGCGCCACCCGGTCGCCGCTTTTTAGAGTCAAGCTGTGGAGATAATTCGCGGCTTGCGCAATTTCTTGCGATAGTTCCTGATAAGTAATCTCGCCCAAAATCTTTCCTTCCGCATCGCATGAAAGGATGGCTGTTTTCTTTGGGTCGGTTTTTGCCAAATAAATAATGTGCTCGTGCAGATTATTGATTGTGACGATTGTTTTCATATCAGTGTTACATCAGCTTATCAGAATGTATTGAAATAATACATCTCTGCTATGTATATAGATGCTAAAATGATTTCCAATGACCGACATCATAAAACTGGCCAAGAAAGATTTCCCGCCGCTCCTTTTGGAGATTCCCGATGCGCCGAAGGAACTATATATCCGCGGAAAATTGCCGAGTACTGATTTGAAGTGGCTCGCGGTTGTCGGCTCTCGCGCGATGACGGGCTACGGCAGGCAGGCGTGCGAATACCTGCTCGGCGGTTTGCGCGGGTATCCTGTCGTCATAGTTTCCGGCCTCGCGTTCGGCGTGGACGCCGCCGCGCACAAAGCCGCGCTTGAAGCCGGATTACTCACGGTTGGCATTCCCGGTTCGGGGCTTGATTGGGACGTCGTATATCCCCGAGCGAA
>CAZSPA010000097.1:0-3507 GCA_964608685.1 uncultured Candidatus Saccharibacteria bacterium | reverse complement strand
GAAGACGCCCTAGACCTATACGGATTTCGCACGGAAGAAGAGTTGCGGATTTTTGAGCTTCTGCTCACAGTCTCCGGCATCGGGCCGAAATCCGCGCTCGCAGTTATGGATGTCGCCTCCGTGGAAACTCTTCGCTCCGCGATATCACAGGCAAATGCAAGTTATCTGACGGAGGTTTCCGGCATCGGAAAAAAGACAGCGGAAAAAATCGTACTTGAGCTGAAAGACTAAATCGGCGCGAGTTCCGCCGAATCAAAACACGCGCTCAAAGGCGACCAAGAGGCGCAGGAGGCGATGCGGGCGCTCGGATATTCGCAAAACGAGGCACGCGAAGCTCTGCGCAAAGTCCCGCGTAGTATCGTCAACAGTAATGACCGTTTGCGAGAAGCCCTTAAGATAGTGGGTAGGAAATAGCTAGTAGCCTGTAGCTCATAGCCAGTAGCCACAAGAAAACAAGCTTTTTGCCTAACGAATTTGCTACAAGCTACGGGCCTAGTCGGTATCTCGTCTCTCGCTGTTTTTAATGATAGGGTTTCTTACATGCGTACGCTGAAAAAATTAATCGTAGCCATTGTCCCCGCGAGCGCCCTCCGAGTAATACTCTCCGTTTACCATTTCATTCTCTCTTTTTTGGGGGCGTTTCTGTATGGATTTCCCGCACGTAAATTGCTGGTTGTAGGGGTTACCGGAACAAAGGGCAAATCAAGCACGACAGAAATGCTTTCGGCGCTCTTTGAGGAAGCCGGGCGCAAAACTGCCGTTCTCAATTCAATACGGGTAAAAATCGGCGCGAAGTCGGAGCCGAACCTGATGCGGATGACGATGCCCGGCAGATTCTTCATACAGAAATTCCTATATGATGCCGCGGGAGCAGGATGCGCTGTCGCGATAATTGAAATGACTTCCGAAGGGGCGCGCCAGCACCGCCACCGCTTTATTGACCTTGACGCTCTCGTTTTTACCAATCTCGCGCCGGAACATATTGAGTCGCACGGCTCATACGAAGCGTATGCGGATGCGAAGTTCGAAATCGGGCGCGAACTCGCCCGCTCCTCCAAGCGCCCGCGCATAATGGTTGCCAGTGCCGAGAGCAAGGAAAGCCCCCGCTATCTCGCGCTTCCAGTCGAACACAAACTCCCGTTTTCTCTTTCTTCCTGTCAGCCGTGGTCCGCTGACGAAAATGGCGGGCATTTTCATTTCGACGGCCTCGATATCCATATTAATTTCCCCGGAGAATTTTCCCTCAAAAACGCTCTGGGGTCTGCGACGGTCGCGCGCACTCTTGGCGTCCAAACCCAGGTAATAGCCAAAGCGCTTGAAAAGATGAAAAGCATTCCTGGACGGGCTGAAAGAGTGGAGGCGGGGCAAAACGTTGCCGTTGTCGTTGATTACGCGCAGACTCCGGATTCCCTTGAGGCGCTTTACAACGCGTATAGCTCCTCGACTTCCCTCGTGGTAACACGCAGATTAATCTGCGTTTTGGGCGCAACCGGAGGCGGGCGCGACACATGGAAACGCCCCGTGATGGGCGCGATTGCCGCTCAATATTGCGCGGAGGTCATACTCACGAACGAAGACCCGTACGATGAGAATCCGCGAGTTATCGTGAACGCAGTCGCTCAAGGAATGAAGCGAAAACCGGAGGTAATAATGGATAGGCGCGAGGCGATTCGAAGCGCCTTCGCGCGCGCGAGCGCTGGAGATGCTGTTTTGATTACCGGCAAAGGCACCGACCCTTGCATCTGTGCCGCAAACGGCGAGCAAATCCCATGGAGCGACGCGGCAGTAGCACGAGAGGAGCTCGCGTCTCTTTTGAGCACGGGAAATGGGGTATAATTATATGGTTAGAGAAATAAATTGGCATGATTAAGAAAATTCTATGGTGGATTCTTGCTTGTCTTATAATTGTCTTTGTTATCATTTGGATCTGGACTGGCGGACTGGGACGGGCCTGGGATACCGCTAAGTCCTTCACTAACATTGTTGATTTCCTTTTCTACAAAGGCGATTCGACCGGTGTCTCGTTGCGCCTCCCTTGGCAGCCGGAACTCCCTACTGGATACAGTCCTTCACAACTAGGACTTCCGGGAGATAATTCTTCGAAGGACCAAAATGAATTTGCCGCTCTTAGCGACGAGTATGACAGGTTAAACTCCCAGGTCGCAGAATCAAAAACTTTCGGCGACCCGTCGCCGTTCAAGGGACAGATGTATATCATAAGAGATGCGAATGCGAGAGAAGATACCCCGCAAGCCGAGTACATAGAAATTGCGACGGGCGTTCGAAACACCGCGCCGGTCGACATGAGCGGGTGGTCTCTCCAAAGCGCGTACACCGGAGTTCGCGCATACATCCCGCAAGGCGCGCCGCAGTTTTTGATGGGAGTAATCAACAACATAGGCCCGATACAATTATCGCCGGGAGAATCCGCGGTAATAAATTCCGGCCTGTCGCCCGTGGGCGTATCTTTCCGCGAGAATCTCTGCACTGGATACCTCGCGCAGCTGCAAGTTTTCACGCCGTCTCTTTCCAGTTTATGTCCCTCGCCCCGGTCGGAACTTTCCATGACACCCGACAACTTGAGAAATTACGGAGAGTCCTGCTTTGATTTTCTACAAACACTCCCCGCTTGCGAAGCGCCCCTAAATAATATGCCGCCCAATATAACGCCAAATTGCAGGGCGTTCGCATCAGATGTTTTCTCGTACAACGGGTGCGTGACGAGAAACCGCGCCAAAAAGTCGTTTTTTGGCAGTTCATGGCGCATTTATCTTGCCTCTAATACGGAGCTCTGGCGCAACAGTCACGACATAATCCGGCTTTTGGACGCGGAAGGCCGGACGGTGGATGTGGTGACTTACTAGTACGTAGAACGTAGTTCGTAGTACATAGAGAAGACTGTTGGGTTAGTTGGGTTAGTTCGGATTTCCACTACGTACTACGTTCTACGAACTACGTACTAAAAAGAATTATTCCGGCGGCGACGGAAACATTGAGTGATTCCTTTCTACCGTGCATGGGAATTTCAACCAGCGTGTCGCATGCATCGCGAACGGATTTTGAGATTCCTTTCACTTCATTTCCGAAAATGAATAGCGTCGGTTTGCGCGCCTTATATTTTCTGTAGTCAATCGCGCGCTCGTCTTGCTCTACGCCAACGATTTGCCAACCCTTTTTATTCAACTTCTTTATCATTTTTGCTGGGGACGCAATCTTTTCCCATGAAAGCATTCTTTCCGCCCCGAGAGCGGTTTTTCCGATGTCTTTTTGCGTTCTTCCAAATCGGTCCGTCGGAGTTGACGTGTATCCCGAGAGATATATTTTTTCCACTCCCGCCGCCTCCGCTGTGCGGAAAATAGTACCCACATTGTGGGTACTTCGGACGTTATGAAGAAGCACCGCTATCGGAAATCTCATTTCTGAAGTATCAGGCATCAAACGGTAAATTCCAAGTTCCAAAAACCAAACCTCAAACAAACTTCAAATATTTAAATATCTAAACTAGCA
>CAZSPA010000096.1:0-3543 GCA_964608685.1 uncultured Candidatus Saccharibacteria bacterium | reverse complement strand
CGAAGACTCCCGGCACATCTTCCTCCGGTTCCGCAGTTGCAGTGTCTTTGGGAATGGTGCCTGCCGCGACGGGGACGCAGACCGCCGGTTCTATCGTGCGCCCCGCGTCATTTTGCGGCGTCTACGGATGCAAACCATCTTTCGGTACGATTCCGCGCACGGGGATGTTAAAGACCACCGACAGTCTTGACCAAATCGGATTTCTGACTATCCACCAGGAAGACTTACGGCGCCTTTTTGATTCTATGCGCGTCAAGGGGGAGAACTATCCCGTGAGCCACGCCGCGCTTTCCGATAAAGAGAGGCAGCGAAAAAGAAAGGGCGGAAAGTGGCGCATAGGATTCGTTAAGACCCACACATGGCAGCATGCCGCGTCGTACGCAAAAGAGGCAATCGAGGCGTACGTCAAAAAACTCGGGAAGGAAAAAGGGATTGATGTGAGAGAAGCGGAGCTTCCCGCCGCGATGTCGAAAACGCACGAGATACATCAGACGATTTACGACAAATCGCTCGCATATTATTTCAAGGGCGAATATAAGAAATCGGACTTCGTCTCGCCAATCATGAACGAGATTATCGCGCGTGGAAATGCAACATCTGTCGAGGCATTCAGAAAAGCTATCGATATGCAGAACCAAATTATTCGCGATATGGATTCATACTTTAGTGATTTCGATATGCTTATCTCGCTTTCTACAGCAGGCGAGGCGCCGCCTCGCGAAGTAACCGAATTGCCCGACCCTGCTCTTATGTGGACGCTTACGCACCTGCCAGTCGTTTCCGTACCGCAATTCAAATCGCCTTCGGGTCTGCCGTTCGGCATGCAAGTTGTTGCGAGGAAATACAATGATTACCTCCTGCTCGCATTTCTTGACGCACTTCGATTGCGCGGACTCATTCCTAAAAAAGCCGGTTACACGGTTCGATGAAAGATGACGTTTGAATTGCCAACATGGTTTGATACAGTGGCTCTCCATGACCCGCGCACAAATAGAAAGTAAAATCCGTGCAGAATTTAGTGAGTGGAAGGCCCGGCCAAAACTACAGAGGGACTGGGGAATACTCTGGGTGCTAACCGGTTACGATACCGCGTGGAATACGGGTTCAGATACGCGGCGGCGCTTGGAGGGGGGGATGCATCTAGCCAAGCGGGTTTCTCGCATGAAGGGCGGTACACTGCCGACAATCTACATAAGCGGTTACAACGAACACAATAGAAATTTGAGAAAATGGCGCACAGAGAGTTTCTTTGAAAAGAACTACTCATTCCCGAGAAACAGTCTCATGGTTGGGCCGCTGGAACGCATTCTTCACACGGGCGATCAATTCAAATTATTCCCGCGGAAATTCCTGAAAGGGAACAAAAAAATTGCTATTGTTACCGATGCCTATCACATTCCGCGCGTGGAGCGATATGTTGAGAGATTCTTTCCGCAAGAGCGGGAGCGATTTGTTTTTTATCCGGTGCCGTCTACGACGCCGAGCGCGGTACAAATCAGGAAGGAGGTTCAGAGTATAATAAAGTATTCCCGAAAGGGAATCATTCCGCTATTCATTACGCCGGTCCAAAACAAGGCGGTTGTCACGGGAGCGACAGGTCTGCTCGGTACTCATTTCTTGAAGCAGATTAGACGCGCAAAAGATTCACCAATCACTATTATCGGGCGTGATTCGTTCAAGAGTAAAGAAAATATACGCGAATTAGTGCGAGGCGCGCGCATAATATATCACTTAGCGGGCGTGAATATAGCGGAAGACAAAAAAGAATACCGGTTCAATGTTACCTCTACGCGGTCTCTGCTTGAGGCAATAAAATCGTTTGCTCCGGAAGCTGTTTTTGTATACACATCATCCTTTTCTGTATATCGGCCACGAAAGAGTGGGCAGGTTGTGACAGAAAAATCTATATTGAAACCGAGAAACGCGTACGGAGAATCCAAATTGGCCGCGGAAAGATTAATAATGGATTATTCAAAGCGGTACGGCATACCGGCAGTCATTCTGCGCATTTCCAATATGTACGGTCCGAAGCGGGAAACAACCCGCGCGATTATTGATCAGGTACAAAACGCCATTCAGAATAACAAAGTTCTTACCATGAATACGGGCATGGAAGCGACGCGGGATTTTGTGTATGTGGACGACGTCGTTGCCGTGTTGGTGAAGCTTTTGGAGCGTCGATGCAGGACGGGTAGCGTTGAAATATTCAATGTGTGTAGCGGTGAAGAAACGAGTATTAAATCTTTAATACGGATTGCGCAAAAAATCAGCGGCAGGCGGCTCCACACCCAGCCTTCAGCCAGTTTAGGCGAGCCCGCCACCTTTTGGAGGGGGAGTTTCCAAAGGGCCAAAAAAGGACTACAATGGCGGCCTATAGTCAAGTTGAGGCGCGGCCTCCGGCAAACCCTGAAATTAAGCCAATAAATCAATCGTATGCAATATAAGAAGCTTTTCTCCGGCAAAAGAATTCTTGTTCTCGGCGGCACCGGTTCAATCGGCTCGGTGATTGTCAAAGAGCTCCTGAAATACAACCCAAAGCAGGTGCGGGTATATTCGCGCGATGAGTCGAAGCATCAGGAACTTTTATTTGCCATCAACGAAAAAGACCATGCAAAAATCCGCTCGTTGATTGGCGACGTGCGCGATAGGGAGCGCCTGCACTTCGCCATGCGCGATGTTGACATCGTATTCAATGCGGCGGCTATGAAGCACGTGCCTTTCTGCGAATATAACCCATTCGAGGCGGTAAAAACAAACGTGTATGGAACGCAAAATGTTCTTGATTGCGCGCTCGAACACAACGTGGAGAAAGTAATCACCATCTCCACGGATAAAGCAGCCGAGCCCAACAACACTTTGGGGGCGACGAAATTACTTGCAGAGAAATTGACGTCGGCCGCCAACGCGTACAAGGGCAACCGCCGAACAATCTTCGCATCAGTTAGATTTGGCAATGTCCTCGGCAGCAGCAATTCTCTTTTGCCAATCATACGAAAGCAGGTTTTGTCGGGTAAACCCGTAACGATAACCGACGACCGGATGACGCGTTTCATAATGCCGACGGAATCTGCAGTGCAGCTAGTTTTTGAGGCTGTCGCGCACATGGAAGGAGGCGAGATTTTCGTACTCAAGATGCCCTCCGTATCCATTCAAGACCTGATAAAAGCATATGTGGAGCTTTTGCAGAAGCACCATGGCATACAAAGGAAAATCATATACACATTTATCGGAGCGCGCGCGGGAGAAAAAATCCACGAGAAACTGCTCACTGAACACGAAGCGGCTTTTTCCGTGGAGAAAGAAAATCTTTTTGTCGTTATGCCCGGAATCACGGCCCAGATACTGAAGAAAAACGGCCGCTTTAGAGGCAGGGCGAAGAAGCGCGAGCATTCAGGATATCACTCGGGTACCGCCCCCAAATTGAGCCGCGACGAGATAAAAAAGATAATTCTCAATCTTAAAGAAACGGCGCTATGAACACAGTTACGATAGCAGGAAAGAAAATCGGCTCAGGTTATCCAGTGTTTGTAATGGCCGAGGCAG
>CAZSPA010000095.1:687-3569 GCA_964608685.1 uncultured Candidatus Saccharibacteria bacterium | reverse complement strand
TTCTAACGTTTTGCAAAACGTTAGAATGAGAAAGCGTGGGAACACAACTGACAGTGTAATTAATGTTGCAATTAGGGCTGGAAATTGGCAGTCTCACGTGTAACGGGTATAGCGAGGTGACAGGGAGGAGAATACATCGGGCTGGGCCTTGGTAAGCGTGGCTTTGTCCCCCTGGAAAGAGGGTTAGTTATCCACACCCATGTAATGGACAAGTGAAATTAATGGTATCCTGTAAGAGACAAGCTAAAGGACAAGGCCATGTCCTTTAGACTCTGTTTTTATGTCTCAAGTTTTCTAAAAAATACACTCGGACATTTCGTAAAAATATCTTTCATGGAAATAATTCTGAAGAAATATGGCAAGGTTGCACCCGTGGCTTTTGCGGTGATTTTTTTCTCCGTAATACTGTTTATTTTGCTCGCGAAGCCCGCTTATGCCGCCGCTGACAAAACGCTTGTTTTGCCGAAAAATAGTTTTGCTTCCCCAATCGCTTCTCTTGCAAATGACTTTGTTGCCAGTCTTCAGCCTTACTCTCATACCATGCGCAATACCTTTTTAGGCCGAAGAATTTCCGTGATAGGGTCAGTGAGCAAAGAAAAAGTTGAACAGGCAAAATCTGATGCAGGCGAACTTGCTTTACCGAAAAAAGGGTCTCTTGCGGCGGCCTCTCTTGCTGCCGTTTCCTCATTCACTGATGTCCTATCCGCCGCGATATCCGGAAGCATCCGAGATATTGTTAATAGCTTCCGCACAGATTCGCCGGATGTATCCGCGTCCGCGCCGTCCAATCCTCCGGGGCAGGCGGCAGAGAATGCTAACGCCGCAAACGACTCGGCCTCTGCTCCGCCGAGACCGCCCGAAGACAATAGTAGTCCTGCTCTTGCCGAAGACGTTGTTCGTCCGAAGAACGGCACAGACGGGTTTAATCAGGACACTTCTCAAGCATCTAGACCGGCAACGCAAAATATCGTAGAGCGCGTCGAAAAACAGAGCATCATTTCCGCCGGGGGAATCTCTGAAGACGCTCTGAATCAGCGCCTCGAACAGTTCTACAACAAACTAACCTCGCAGATGTCCGCCCTTACTTCCGCTCAAAACACCCAGTCCGCGCAGACGTACCAGGTAGTGTCCCAAACAAACAGGATTAATCAGTTAAGCAGCGTCGCGATTTCGGGAGCAACTATTACCGGTTCGTCGTATACAGGAGAAATTTCTGCCACCGGGAACACATCGCTTGGCAATGCCACCTCCACCAGCATTTTCTCCACTACCGCAAGCTCGACGAACCTTTTCTCCCAGACCGCGTCGTTCGGCTCTTTGAGCATCAGCGGCCTAACGACTCTTATCAACGGCTTCCTCTCCAACGCCTCCTCCACAATCACAAGCGGCCTCTTCTCCATGAACGGCGGAGCTTCTACGACTAACATCACCGCGAGCGGGACGGGATACTTCGGTCTCGGGCAATTTACGAACACCAGCGGCACGACCACCGTTGCAAGCGGCCAGGGCTTAACCGTCGGCTCTTCACAATTTGTGGTACAGCAAGGAAGCGGGAATATAGGCATAGGAACAACCTCGCCCTCTACAAATCTTGGAATTGTCGGGTCGCAGTATCTAACAGGCGGGCTTGGGGTAGGGACTCTGAACACAAGCGCCGGCACATTACGTACGAGCGGAAATGTGACCGTGGGAGGAACACTGGCAGTTAATGGCGGCCTCACGACACTCGGTGCGGCATCGACGACGCTCTTTAGTTCATTCGGCCCCGCGTACTTCGGAGGAAGCGCGACCACGACAATCGACTCCTCCGGCAATCTCGCTGTCGCCGGGACTCTTGGGATTACAGGGAACACCACTCTCGCTAATGCCACCTCCACCAGCATTTTCTCCACTACCGCAAGCTCGACGAACCTTTTCTCCCAGACCGCGTCGTTCGGCTCTTTGAGCATCAGCGGCCTAACGACTCTTATCAACGGCTTCCTCTCCAACGCCTCCTCCACAATCACGAGCGGCCTCTTCTCCATGAACGGCGGAGCTTCTACGACTAACTTGACCGCGAGCGGCACCGGATTCTTCGGCACAGCAACCTCCACAAATCTCTATGCCAACACGGCATCGCTCGGTTCGCTCACGCTCGCCACGCCTCTCGCCGTCGCTTCGGGAGGAACCGGCCAGACATCATTCGGACAGGGGTGGCTCTCATCTAATGGAACAACGCTCTCCGCTTCCACTTCCCCCACAGTTAATTATTTAGTCGCCACATCCACTACCGCTACCTCCACCTTCGCCGCGGGACTTCAATCGACATATCTCAACATCACCGGCACGGCGGCCACAAGCACATTCGCCAACGGCATCCAGCTTTCGGGCGGAACGCTCACGGTTTCCGGCGGCGGAACCGGCCTCGCCCAGCTTACTTCAGGAATACTCTCCGCAAGCTCCACGCTCTCTGTCGCGTACGGCGGCACGGGCGCTTCAACTCTGACCGGCATTCTGAAGGGGAACGGCGCGTCGGCTTTCGCCGCCGCCGTGGCCGGCACCGACTACGCCGCCCCAGGAACCGCGAGTTCATGGAGCGCGCTCCAGCAGTTCCAATCTGGAGCGTCTACGACGCTCTTCTCCTCGTACGGCCCCGCCTACTTCGGAGGAAGCGCTACATCAAGCTTCTCATCGGCAGGCGTTCTCACTCTCACCTCCGCATTGGCAATAGGTTCCGGAGGCACAGGCCAGACATCATTCGGACAAGGGTGGCTCTCTTCAAACGGAACGACTCTCTCCGCCTCCACCTCTCCGACAATAAATTATCTCGTCGCCACTTCCACAACCGTCGCAAGCATCTTCCCGTACGCGAGCACGACCGCTCTCACTGCCTCCGGCAACGG
>CAZSPA010000095.1:0-677 GCA_964608685.1 uncultured Candidatus Saccharibacteria bacterium | reverse complement strand
TACCTCCGGCGCGCTCACCATTGCCGCAAATGGAATAACAAACAACATTCTCCTCAATCCGTATGGCGGCAATGTCGGCGTCGGGACGACGACCCCCTTCCGGGCTCTCTCAATAGCCGGCGCTGTCTCCACCGCGCAACAGGCAATCGCGTATGACACGGGGAACTACACAGACATTCTGACTTCAAGCGTGGGCGATTTGTTCGTCTACCCGAGCGGCAACGACGCGCTCTTCAACAACAGTAATCTCTGGGTCTGCACCGGGGGCTCCGGCAACACCAACGGCTGTCCTTCGGGAACGCCGTCCGGCTTCGGTAATTTGATAGTTGAAACGAAATTCGGCGTGGCGAGCTCCACGCCGTGGGCGGCGATTTCGGTCGGCGCAAACGGCGCAATCGTAACCACCGAAAAATCTTTGACCGATGGAGCGACAATCGCGATTGATTGGACGCAGGGCAACCAACAGCTCGTAACCTTGGGCGGCAACCGCACCATCACATTCTCTAATTACATCCCAGGCCAGACGCTGCGTTTCGTAGTCTGCCAAGACGCGACCGGCTCGCGCACTCTCTCGTGGCCTGCCGTCGTGCTCTGGGGAGGAGGCACCGCGCCGACTTTGACGACCACCGCCAACAAATGCGACGTAACGACATTTATTACAACTTCAGCAACTGGCA
>CAZSPA010000094.1:0-3635 GCA_964608685.1 uncultured Candidatus Saccharibacteria bacterium | reverse complement strand
CGCACGCGCTGGATGGGCGTTAGGCCGACTGTCCGAGGCACGGCGATGAACCCGGTGGACCATCCGCACGGAGGCGGCGAAGGCAGACAAGGCAGAGGCCGCCGCCGCGCCGTTTCAATGTGGGGCAAACCAACGGGCAAAGGGCAGAAAACGAAACGGCCGAAAAAATATTCAAACGTTTTCTTAATTTCTCGCCGAAAGGTCGGAAAACGTCGGTAACAAAAATAGTAAGTGGTAAAAATTTGACATTGTCGCTTATTTCCTATACATTATGCCCGATCCCGCTGCGGCGGGATGAACTTTGTAGAAAATCAGGAAGCCGTAGCGAAGCGAGGCGACTATGATTTTCACAACCCGCCCAAATTTTCGCTTTGATTTTCTACTAACTACTAACTACGCACTACTAACTATTCTTATGACACGCTCGCTAAAAAAGCTAAACCTCGTATGACTCGGTCGCTCAAGAAGGGTCCATTCGTGGACGCCAAACTCGCGAAAAAAGTTGCTAGCCGAAAATCGGGGGCTGGAGCCATTAAGACTTGGGCGCGAAGGTCGCAGATTTCGCCGGAGTTCGTCGGCTACACTTTCGCAGTCCACAACGGCAAGAGCTTCAATGATGTTTTCGTGACGGAGGATATGGTCGGGCACTCTTTGGGAGAATTCTCGCCAACCACGAAATTCCTGCGCCACGGAGGCAAAATGCAGAAGGAAATTGAAGCGACGGCGAAGGCCGCTGAAATTGCCACGGCCCAAGCCGCGAAAGCGACAGCCGAAACGGCGAAAAAATAATATGAAGTCCCAATCTGCAAATGATACGAATATTACAAATGGCTACGAATATTACAACGCTTACATTTGTAGCTATTTGTAGATTGGAATAAATTCGTATATTGGAACACACTATGAAAGCCTTACTCACAAATTATCACCAGTCGCCGAGGAAGGTGCGTCTTGTAGCGGATTTGATACGCGGTAAAACGGTTCCGCAGGCGCGCGTTGCCCTCTCATTTTTAATGCAAAAATCGTCCGAGGCGTTTAGAAAGCTTCTGGAGTCGGCCGTCGCCAACTCGCGAAATTCTGGAATAGCGCCGGAGGGACTTATGGTGAAGCATGTGAGTGTTGATAAGGGACAGGTTCTGCGACGCGCGCGCCCTTTCGGGCGAGGCCGTTCCGGAACCTTGCGCAAAACGCACAGCATTCTCCGAATTGAACTCGCTCCCTCCGCTAAAGATAAAGAGAGCAAGGTTCGCAAAACAAAATCTCCAGCTACAGGCCACAAGCTACAGGCTACCGGCTAATTTTATGACCCACACAGTACATCCATACGCACATCGCTTAGGCATTATACGGGATTGGAAATCTCGGTGGTTTTCAAAGACGCCTGCGCAATACCGCGAGAACGTGGTGATAGATTCAACGATTCGCCGGTATCTTAAAAAGCGATTGCGCGGGAACTACGTGACATCCGTTGAAATAGAGCGAAGAGAAAAAATCGTGCGAGTGCTCATAAAAACATCGCGCCCTGGGCTCGTTATCGGTCGCGGTGGAGAGGGAAGCGTCAAGCTGACTAAAGAATTAGAAAAAGTTGTGCGTGATATTAAAAAAGTAGAACCTCGGGTAGTGCGCTTGGACATTGAAGAGGTGCGTTCTCCAGAATCTATAGCACCGGTCGTTGCCTATATGGTTGCCGAAGGTTTGGAAAAAAGAATGCCCTTTAGGCGCGTTTTGAAGCAGACGGTGGAAAAAGTTATGGCCAACCGCGATGTGCAAGGCGTGCGCATCACTCTGGCGGGCCGCCTCGGTGGAGCGGAAATGTCCCGAACGGAAAAGATTAAGAAGGGGCGAGTGCCGCTACAGACGCTTCGCGCAGACATTGATTTCGCGCGCGAAGTCGCATATCTTCCCTACGGCGTACTCGGAGTAAAAGTTTGGATTTACAGAGGGGAGATATTTTCCGAAAAACAAGGAGCGAAGAAATAAGCGACTATGTTTTTCGAGAACCCCTCACCAATTTTGAAACTCACAAAAAATATGCAAAATTATCGTACGCAATCACAATCGAAAGACCTTGGCAGGAACTGCTGGAGTTCAAAATTGGTGAGGGGTGGTGATTTTTATCATCGCTTCGTTCAGTAAAAATCTACCATGCTCGCTCCCAAAAAAACAGCGCATCGCAAATGGCAGACTGGGCGCAGGCGGGGAAGCCGCCTCGTGAGGCCGGAAACGCGCGGGCTCACGCTCGCCTTTGGCTCTTACGGCCTCAAGTCTATGGGGCAAGCGCGCCTTACATCAAATCAGATAGAGGCGGCTCGGCGAGTATTAACGCGAGCAGCAGGAAAAAGCGCAAAGGTGTGGATTCGCGTTTTCCCCGACAGACCGCGGACGCAAAAAGCCGCCGAAGTAGGTATGGGTAGCGGAAAAGGCGACGTGGCCGGCTACGTTTTTGACGTGCGCCCGGGAAGAGTTATGTTCGAGGTTGACGGAGCGCCGGAAGAGATGGCGCATGAGGCCCTGCGGAAAGCAGGAAAGAAATTGCCGGTGAAAGTCCGGATTGTCGCAAGAAAATAAGGGCCTGTCCCACAAAATCAGTGCATCGCAGGTGCATTGATTTTGTGGCTGACAAACCTTCCCCAGCACCTTTTACGGCAAATTATATTTCGCTTGTAAATGCCTGGTGAAAAAGGTAATATCTGCCACTAACAGCACAGATAGCGCGAAAAGTGCTGGGTGTAAGAACTCTTAAGCTCATGCCAACATCAGTTCGCACTCGCTAACGATTTCTAATATGGACGATGTAAAAACACAAAGCACTGAAAGACTATTAATTGCTATTAAAGAAAAGCACGAGGCGCTCCGCGTGTTTCGGTTTGGCGGAGCGGGGAGCAGGACAAGAAATGTCCGCGAAGGCAGGAATCTGCGCCGAGAAATCGCACAAATTTTGACAGAGGTGCGCGGAAGACAGCCGGTGAAAGACAAATAATTTATATGACGGAAAAACAAAATAATTCTATAAGCGCGAGACAGGAAGGAAAATTCCTAGAGGGCGTTGTCGTGAAAAGCGCGATGAAAGACACCGTCACTGTGCAAGTGGAGCGTTACGTTATGCACCCGAAATATAAGAAGTACATGAAGCGAAGTAAGAAATTTCTTGTTCACAATCCGGGCAATACCGCGGTGATAGGCGAGAAAGTTATAATTCGCGAAACGCGCCCAATTTCCAAGTTAAAACGCTTCATAATCGTCAAGTGAAGGATTTTGCATTTAACTACTAACTACAAACTACTTACTACTAACTACCAACCATGATTCAACCTCGCTCGATAGTAAAAATTGTTGACAACTCTGGAGGAATCGTCGGACGCGTTTTCAAGGTGCTTGGTGGCTCAAAGCGCCGTTACGCTGAACTGGGCGATGAAGTGGTTATCTCTATCCAAACTGCTCAGCCGAGAAAGGCAGTAAAGAAGAAAGAAATATATCGCGCTGTTGTTGTACGCCAGAAGAAGGCATTTCGCCGAAAAGACGGCTCGTACATCCGTTTTGACGAGAATGCCGTGGTTTTGGTTGAAAAGGAAAAGAAAGAGCCGAAGGCAAACCGCGTGTTCGGTCCCATCCCACGAGAGCTCGTGACTCGCGGC
>CAZSPA010000093.1:0-3738 GCA_964608685.1 uncultured Candidatus Saccharibacteria bacterium | reverse complement strand
CCGATCTTCTCTCCCGCGGCGGGCGGCAACTCAACTACCACGATTTCTACGGGCGCCGCGACATTCAATTCTCTTGCGGACGGCGACTACATGATTGGAATCGACCCGGGGTCTCTGGCGAGCGCGTCCTCCACGGTAACGTTTAATTCCGCGCCCCAGCCCTTCGCGGTTTCCGCCGCTAACCTCACGAAAAACTTCATAGTTTCAGGCGGAGGAAGTTCGGTCACTATCTCCGGAAATGTCACAGGCCCTGCGAATACATCGGTTGACATTTTCGCCTCAAGCAACAACGGTTTCTCGAGAACAACAAAGACACTTACCGGCTCGGCGGTTGCGTACTCTATTCCCGTAAGCGCGAGTACGACCTACAACGTAGGGGTCGGCCCTGCGATGCCTGAAGCGCACTTCACGCCGGGCGCTCCGCCTCCTCCGCCCCCCACATTCAACTTCATGCCTCCTCCCAACATCACAGTCGTGGTCGGGACAACATCGGTAACGGGCAAGAACTTCACGCTCACAAGCGCGAGCAAGACGATTACTGGAACAGTGCTTGATTCAAACGGAAGCGCCGTTTCCAACGCCGGCGTATTCGCGCGGCCCCTCTCCAATTCTTCTGGCGCGGAAGTCGGTTTCGGTACTGGCGGACAGACGAACACATCGGGCGCGTTTTCTCTCAACGTCGTCCCCGGAACGTACCTAGTGGGCGTGTTCAAGGGAGGCATGCCCAATGTTCCAGACCAGCAGATTACGGTGCCAGCGAGCGGGGCCAACACTCCGACGTCGCTCGCGTTTTCACTTGGGGCGGGAACATCTCTCACCATCACCGGAACGGTTAAAGACGACGGCGGAAACGCGATTCCTTACGCCGGCGTGAGCGCGCGCAAAGTAGTTTCCACATCCGACACGACCCCAGTGGGAGGCGGCACCGACAACTTCGTCGGAGGTCCGACCGATGCCAACGGCGCGTATACCCTTTATGTTGACGCGGGAACGTGGGTAGTTGAAGCGTTCGCTCCCGGATTCGGCAAGCTTGGCCAAAAAACTCTGACAGTCACGACATCGAGCCTATCCGGCCAGGATTTCTCCGCGCAGACGCTTTCAATAGGGACAATTACGGGGACAACCACCAAAGCGAGCGCTCTACAGCAGGGCGTCATGGTGCGCGCTGAAGGTTCAGCCGGCGCCAACATGAGCGTCTCGGATGCTTCCGGCGTGTATACGCTCAAAGTGCCGGCTGGAACCTACACAGTATCGTGCTTCTTCCCGGGAGTCGGCGAGGGAACGCCTTTGACCGGAGTTGTGGTAACGACGGGCGCGACTACATACAACAATAACTGCGCGCTCGCGGCTCCGATTACCATCACGGTTAATCTGACAGATGGCACGAACCCGATTGTGGGCGCGTATATTGACGTGCGCGGCTCTACCGGCCGCGGAAACGGAACCAACGTCTCTTCCAATTCCGGAGCAAACGCGGTATACACCATCGTGGTTCCTCCGGGAACATACACAGTGCGCGCGGGACACCCTGCATACGGAACAATAGGTAGCACGGGCAGTGTTTCTTCAACGCAGACGATTACATACACGACAAGCGGAGGGGCTCTGAACACTGTATCTGGAACTGTGACCGCTGGGGGAGTAGCCGTGAACGGCGCATGGGCTACGATTACCGGAACTCCGACAGGGCAGACGAACATCATAAACCGAGGCGGCCAGACTGACGCTACGGGAGCATTCTCGATACAAGTTCCAAACGGTTCATACCAGATTCGCGCGGACAAGCCGGGTTTTATCGGCTCGACCGCGACCGCTATCACTGTCTCGGGAACGACTGCGGCGGGGGCTCTCGCTCTTACGACGGCATCCCAGACAATCTCCGGCACAGTAACGTTGAGTGATAGCCCGGTCTCCGGAGCGTTCGTTGACGCGCAGGATACGACCGGCGGATTTGCCGTAGCGCAAACCGATTCCGCTGGCGCGTACTCTCTCGCGGTGAAGAACGGAACATGGAGCGTGCGCGCGCACTCGATGGGTTATGAAGGCGGGCCGAACACCGTCACTGTCGCCGGAAATAGCCCGAGCGGACAAACAATAACTCTCTCCGCGATTTCCGGATTCACGGTTAGGCCGGAAAGGCAGGAAACCGTAACCCCGACTTCTGGCGGCCTCTTCACAAACAGCGACATCGGCGATAACTTCAAGCTGAACATTCCCGCAAATGCGCTCGGCACCGGCTCAAACGCGGGTACGGTAAAGAGCCAAGTCAACACGGCGGTGCCAAGGTACGTATCGGGAACAGTGCTATCCAAGAGCGCGGTCTCAATCAGCGCGGTGGATTCTTCCGGCCAGCCAGTTAAGACTCTAAACGACGACGTAACTGTCGTCATACCCTACACCGAAGCAGACCTTCCCGCGGGAGCGGTTGAAACCGACCTTCAGCTCGGAGTTTGGAACGACGCGACTTTAAGTTACGACGTTCTATCTACAACAGTTGACACGACCGCTAACACCTTGACAGCCGTAGTGTCTCACTTCTCTGATTTCGCGCCCCTAGTTTCCTCGGCAGTTCCCGCGGCCGCCGCGAGTACCGCCGCGACTTCAGCCGGCGGCGGCGGAGGCATCGCGGGAGCGGGAGGAGGCGGTGCGCTCAACATTCCGAAAGGGCGCGCACAGATAGTCTATCCCGACGGCCGCATCGTATATGTGGACCAGATGGGAGGAGCGGCGCCCTCCGCGACCGGCGCTAGCGCTTCGGTTGCAGCTCCATCTTCTGTTTCGGCGAAGTTCACAGTGCCTCTGAAACAGGGTTCCAGGGGCTCGGATGTAAAACGCTTACAGCAATTACTCGGCGTTGATGCGACGGGCTTTTACGGAGCGCTTACGCGCGCGGCGGTTGAGCAGTTCCAGATTAAGTACGGAATCGCGAATAAAGGCGAAGCCGGTTTCGGAACTCTCGGCCCGAAGACGCGGGCTAAAGTAGGAGAGATATTCGGTGCCGGAGTTTCTGCACCCGCGGCATCCGCGCAGGGACAGGCGCAAAGCGCGAACGCGGCGGCGGCTCCTGGCACTATCGCGATTCTTTCCGGAGGCAAGTTCGTCCGCGCTCTGAATATCCGCGCGACAGGAAGCGATGTCAAAACTCTCCAGCAGATTCTAAACAGCGCTCCCGACACAGCCGTTTCGGCGATAGGCGCGGGCTCGGTAGGGAACGAGACCACGTACTTCGGCCCGGCAACTCTGAAAGCCGTGCAGAAATTCCAAGAGAAACACGGCATAGCGATGCCGGGTGACGATGGTTACGGCAATGTCGGCCCGAAGACAAGAGCGAAACTGAACGAGATTCTATCAAGGTAAGTGTCATTGCGAGCAGAGCGAAGCAATCCAGTTTCCAAGGTGTCTCATCAGGCAAAGCCGGAGGTGACTCCTTGTCCGTACCCCGGAAGGAATTTCTGAGGTGTCTCCTCTCTTGCGTCTTTGCGAGCAGAGCGAAGCAATCCAGTTCCCGAGGTGACTCCTTGTCCGCACTGGCTACGCATTGTTTTGATGCGAGCCCTTTGCGGTTTGTGGCCTATAGCGGCTACTTGACAATATGGTCTAATCGCTGTATGATGACGCCGATTTATGTTATGGAACTCTCCGTTCACAAAAAAACCGCAAAACCCCCGGCTAGCATCTTTTTTGCCACCGTTTTTGTCGTATTTATTCTCACTCTCTCTGCGGCGGACTCTGTCGGAT
>CAZSPA010000092.1:0-3759 GCA_964608685.1 uncultured Candidatus Saccharibacteria bacterium | reverse complement strand
ATCTTGATGAGCGCGTACTTTGATTTTTTGAATGCTCCGAATCCATGTTTCTTAAAAAGTCCGGGCGCGTTGGTAAGGCTTATAACTTCATAGACATGCTTTTTTTTAGCGAGCGCCAAGCAAGATTTGATAAGCTTGGTTCCTATTCCGCGCCCTTGACAATCTTTGTTTACAGCTAGGCTTCTGATTTCCGCTAATCGCGTTGAATAAATCGCCAATGCACAACATCCAATACTCTTTCGGTCTTCTATAGCGACGAGAAATTCGCTTGCTTTGGGCAAATGGCTTTGCACAAGCTGCTCCGGGAATTTGCCGATCAGTCCGCGAATAGCCGGCATGTCTTTCGGAAGTGCCTTTCTTATCGTTATATTTTTAAGGGATGACATCTGTTATTCCTCGGTTGCGGCAGAAGCGCTTTTCATCATGCCGCCGCTATTAAGTCCCTTGTGAATGTCTTTCAGAAGCTGTTTTCAGAGCGGTTTGTTTTCGCGGAGGTATGTGCGCGCGGCATCGTGTCCGCGGCCGAGCTTCGTTTCTCCTATGGCATACGAACCTCCGCTCGACTTTTCTACAAGCCCCAGCTTCTCGCCCAAGGCGAGCGCCTCGCCCTCTTTAGAAATGCCTTCGCCGTACAACATATCGAATTCGGTCTGCCTGAACGGCGCCGCAATTTTGTTTTTGACTATTTTTACCCGATGACGGCCTCCCATCGTTTCGTCTCCTTTTTTAATCTGCGCGATACGGCGAATGTCTATCCGTACCGATGTATAAAACTTGAGAGCTTTTCCTCCCGGAGTTGTTTCAGGGTTTCCAAACATCACTCCTATTTGCATGCGTATCTGGTTTATGAAAATGACGATGGTTTTTGTTTTTGAGACTATCGCCGTCAATTTGCGGAGCGCTTGCGACATCAAGCGCGCCTGTTTGCCCACATGCTGCGCTCCCATGTCGCCTTCAATTTCATCTTTTGGCGTGAGAGCGGCGACGGAGTCCACAACTATGACATCGATTTTTCCGCTTCGCACGAGCGATTCCACGATTTCAAGCGCCTGCTCTCCGGTGTCCGGCTGGGAAACTAGAAGAGAATTAATATCAACGCCGATTTTTTTTGCATACTCCGGGTCGAGCGCGTGTTCCGCGTCAATATATGCGCATACTCCACTTTTCTTTTGCGCTTCGGCTACAACGTGAAGCGACAAAGTAGTTTTTCCGGATGATTCGGGGCCGAATATTTCGATTATGCGACCGCGCGGGAGTCCTCCGATGCCGAGCGCCCAATCGATTCCAATCGAGCCGGTCGAAATCGCATTGACATCCACCTTGGGCTGGTCGCCCAACTTCATTATTGCTTCATCGCCGAATTTCGTCTTGATTTCCGAGAGCGCCCGTTCGATGTCTTTGTCGGGCACACCCGCTTTTCTATCGGCCAAATCAGTGGCACTCCGTGTGCCGACGGTTTTTGGCGGAGCTTTTTCTTTTTTGTGGAAAGCCATATAGATTAGTGTTTAGTATATCGTATATAGGATTTAGTATGAAGTCGTTGAAGAGGCGGCTGGCGATAGTTCAATCACCGAAGGCTCGTAAATTACCTCGATGATTTTTTCTCTAGTTCTTCCGTATTTGTCGCGTGCGCGAAGAACGATACGATTATACCCCTCTGCCAAAAGATACGGTTCCTCAAACATGCCTTCTTCCGTTACGGCAAGCGGCTTTCCGTTCATTGAGAGCTCTGCGATACGTTCTGCAGAGCCGCGGATGGCAATGAACCGATCGTGCGACACTGTGACCTCGGAGGCCGTATCGATAACCGGACCATACAAGAGCCCTCTGGCTTCGTAGTACGCATACGCGGCTACAATCAAAAAGAAAATACCGAGGGTAATCCTTATAAGGCGGCTGTCTCGATAGGGAAGCATAGTTAAGAAGTATGGCGTATCGCGTATGGTGGGGAATCAGGGCTTGGGATTTTCGTCCTCGTTACTTTCGACGAAATTATTTTCTCCATTAGCGAGTTCGTCCGCGTTGCCGACGCCGATAATCTCTCTCGGCTTTGCCCCGTCTCCTGGTCCTATCACCCCTCTTTCTTCTAGCATATCTACAAGACGAGCCGCGCGCGCGTATCCGACCCGTAATTTCCTCTGCAAATACGATGTTGATGCTTTTCCCGCTTCCAAAACAGCCTGTTTTGCCTCTGGGTACAGCGCATCATCAGCTTCTTCGTCCCCGTCAATTACCGATGAAAATAAAACATCTGTGGCTTTAGTGTCGGTGAAATTTATCTCATCTGGCAACTGTCCCTCGCCGTTTTTCGCGACATGTTCCACCACCTTCTTGACCTCGTTTTCTGAAATAAAGGGCGACTGGAGCCGGCGAGGCTTCGACATTTCTCCAGAGAGAAACAGCGTGTCACCGGCGCCAAGAAGTTTCTCTGCGCCTCCCATATCAAGAATGGTTCGTGAATCAACTTGCGAGGCGACCTGAAGTGCCACTCGTGCCGGAATATTTGCTTTGATAAGGCCGGTGATTACTTTCACCGACGGGCGTTGCGTGGAAAGAATCAGATGGATTCCCACGGCGCGGCTCATTTGTGCAAGGCGCACGATTCCGCCTTCGAGCTCGCGCGGATATACAGACATCATGTCGGCGAGCTCGTCAATTATTACCACGATGTATGGCATTGCCTCCGGCAAGGGCTCCCCATCCTCATCTTTTTTATGCTTTTCAAGAACGGGCGCAACGACATTCTGGTGGTATGAGGATATGTCGCGCACGGCTTCCGCCTCGAGAATATTGTATCGCCGCTCCATTTCTTTCGCGAGCCACTTTATCGCAAGAATAGCTTTCTTCGCATCAGTTATTACCGGCGTCAAAAGATGGGGGATTGAATTGTAAAGGGTTAGCTCCACTCGTTTGGGGTCAATCATTATGAAGCGAAGCCGTTCGGGACCGCACCGATATAGAAGCGAGACGATAAAATCGTGTATGGCGACGCTTTTCCCGGCGCCAGTTGTGCCGGTGGACGTGGATGTTGCGCACGTGGTTGATGATCGTGGTGTTGTTGATGGTGTGGTTCACGATCGTCGTGTGGCGCGGCGCGCGCCGGATTTCCCGGTGCACGATGCGGCGTCCCCGGTCGTCCACGTTCGGGTGGCCGACCGAGCGGCGGTCCCGGATGAGCCGGCTCGGCTCGCCGATCGGCTCCGGGCGCGGCATGCGCGCGCGCATGGATGAGGCGAAAGCGACGAACGATAGCGGTGTCGATATCAAGCACGGCCGGGGTGGTATCGTGGATATCGAATTTATGGTGCAATACGGCGTGTTGCGGTGGGCGCACGAACATCCCGGGCTGACCCGCCGCACGGACAATATCGGTATCCTGGAGGCCCTGGCGGCCGGGGGCCTGCTCGACGAGGGCACGGCCCGGACGCTGATCGAGGCTTACCGTCGCTACCTCTCCCTGGAGCACCGGCTGAAGCTCATGGAACGCGGGTCCACGGTGGATCCCGCGGCGCTCGACGGTTTGCCGGGCGCGGTGGAAAAAATTTGGAAGGAAATTTTTGAATAAGATTTTTTGCCACAGAGATCACAGAGCACACAGAGAAGGAAATTTAATTTTCTGTTTCTCGCTCTATGACCTCTGTGTACTCTGTGGCTGAATTTTTTTGGAGAATATTTCGATGTCGATGGCGGATCGCGACGGGGTTATCTGGTACGACGGCAAGCTGGTGCCGTGGCGCGACGCGACCACGCACGTCCTGA
>CAZSPA010000091.1:0-3774 GCA_964608685.1 uncultured Candidatus Saccharibacteria bacterium | reverse complement strand
CGCCCGTGTGGAAACTCTGACCGGATATTCGGGGCATAAAGACAGAGATGGGCTACTGGAATTTGCGAGCAATGCAGGAGAAACTCTAGAAAAAGTATTTATCACAATGGGAGAGCCGAAAGCGTCTCTTTTTCTCGCGCAACGATTTAGAGACTATTTAAACGTAGAGGCGATTGTCCCAGAACCTGGACAATCTTTTGAAATTGAGTGGTAATTTACACTAGCAAACCGCTTCTCGACAACGCCCGTATTAATTTTTACTTCTTTCTGTCCCATTATCCGACTCTCGTTCAGCAACGAATTTCTTTACCTCATCATGTTCCATCCGCTTGGGCCACAGCAGGTTGCCGCGAATATCATACACTGGCAGTAACCTATCACTTTCTATCATAGCTCGCTTTAAAACCGATAAATAAAAATATCCGAAACGTCCGGTATTAATTATACCTGCGAAATTTTTTGGCGGGATCATATAGCTTACGAAATACCCAAGCGTTCTCTGATGTGAGCCATCTATAGCTGTACTCTCAATGGTTTTTGCGACTGGTACCTTACCTTGATCATACCTACCATATATGCCTTTAGAATCAAGCTTTTTATAATCAGTTAGGTTTAGAATGAGGATAATTTGTTCGTAAATTTCAGACCCTATATAAGGATGAATTTTCTCATCGCCCGATTCTACCAGATTCACAAATACTCCTAATGTTTCTATGTCCCGAAAGTTTCGTGTTCCAGCATCTACCGGACCGCTTGCAAGTCTCTGGCGTGTTTTCTTGGTTTGCACTGCCCAATCTTTTAATGAGGATGTGTACTGTCCTCTGCTAAGAACACCCTCAGTCAATATTCGTGAAATAGAAGGAATATAAGCTCCTCCAAGCGCAGTGTATGGCGTTCCTGGTTTTAAAATATCCTGCACCTTTTGCATTACCTTTTCAATTTGTTCAGGTACGACTCCGCTCTCAATTCCAGGCGGGATTACGCCATGTTTTTGTGGGAAGTTTGGTCCGTGTTCGGGCATAGTTACTCTAATTTAGCATCCTTTTGTGCTTTCGGTATATTCTCCTGCGTGAGACATGATATAATCTCTTAAATTATGTCGCGCAATAAATTCATAAATCCAAGACACACGGCTTCGCCCGGCAACTTTTGCCGTGTTCCTTCCGGATATGGAGTGGTGAAAGTTTGCGTATCGGGCGCGGCGGATACCGGATATTGCGGGCTTGATGCTTTCGACAAAGCGAGAGAAGTTGGACGAGAAATTGCGAGAAACGGCGCCATAATTACGACGGGTGCTACCACCGGCTTTCCCCTTTACTCGGCGATGGGAGCGAAAGATGAAAGCGGTTTTTCCATCGGTTTTTCTCCCGCCTCGACGGAACGCGAGCATATTGAAACGTACAAGCTTCCGCTTGAATACATGGATGTAATTGTTTACACGGGATTTGGCTACGCGGGACGAGACCTGCTCCTCGTTCGCTCATCTGATGCGGTTGTAATCGGATGCGGCCGCATAGGCACCCTGAATGAATTCTCTATCGCATTCGAAGATCGCCGTCCTCTGGGGATTTTAGAAGGATCATGGGAGACCGATGAACTTCTAAAACTCTTTATTGATTCTGCACACCGCCCGAATAATAAGATAATTTTTGACTCGGACCCCAAGGCCTTGGTGGAGCAACTAGTTGAAATGGTTTTAAAAGATAAAAAGGAAACAAACCTTGTCTATAACAATTACGACGGATTTAGCGGAACAGGAAAAACAGACGAAGTTATTCTTTAGGCTTTCAGTTGGTTGGTTAGGCGCTCAAAAGTTGCAGGATGATCTTTAGCGAGTGCTGACAACGATTTTCTATCAAGGCCTATTTTCTTCTTTTTGAGTTCGCCAATAAATTTCGAATATGAAAATCCGACGATGCGGCAAGCCGCATTGATGCGCAACGTCCACAGGTTCCTGAAATCTCGTTTTTTCGCCCGGCGATGCCTAAAGGCATATGCGCCCGCGTGTCTAATTGCTTCTTTTGCGACCCGTTCTTTTTTCGAGCGGCCGAAGCGATATCCCTTTACCTGGGAAAGAATATTCCGACGCCGCTTTGATTTCGTTACCCCTCTTTTTACGCGTGACATGTTAGTTTTCGTTAGCGAGATGCGAGCTTCGCGAGCGTTGAGCTTACGAACAACTTACACCCAGCACCTTTCACGCCAACAGTGCTATTAGTGACAGATATTACCTTTTTCACCAAGCATTTACAAGCGAAATCCATCTCGCTTGAAAAGGTGCTGGGTAAGGTTTGTCAGCCACAAAATCAACGCACTGCATGCACTGATTTTGTGGGACAAGCCCTTATTTTGCTAAAAATCGGCTCCTGTTTTGCAGAGTCATTTTAAAAGACCCGGCGCGCTTGTGGTGCGTTCGTTCGGCGCCGGTTCGTTTCGCGTTGAAGTGGTTTTGTCCTGGATTTCGCGCGACAATCGTGCCCTTGCGCGTGACCCGTAGCCGCTTTAAGAATGATTTATTGGTCTTCATGTTAGATTTTGTTACGAGCGAAGCGAGTTAGAAAATCTTACACCCGCCTAAATTTTGAACGAAAAGCTCGCAATGTATCGGGTATTGTTCTCTCAAGATAATTTCTACCCCATCCTGTCTTCAAGTACATCTCGCGCTACATGGCGTCTTTACGACTCGCATGCAACTCGCAGTACAAAAGTTCAAGTGGCCTTCGCAGTCTTGTTGCCGAAACATTTCCAGCGTTATGCTCCGCGAGTCGCGCCTTTATATCATGGGACGAGCCGATGTACAACTGCCCATCTTTCAAACTGCCAAGAATGTATACGCCATGCATCGTTCAAAAATTTGGGCAGGTAAGGTTTGTCAGCCACAAAATCAATGCACTTCACGCACTGATTTTGCGGGACAAGCCCTTACTGATCCCCGTACTGTATTTCTTGCATTGTTCCACCTCCTTTGGCAACCGCGGTGGGCGCGGAATCTTGCGCAACTCCCGCAGGTTTCGACACCTTTTTTGCCCCGCCACTGGCAGTCCCGGTCTTGCTATCGGGCTCGACTACGACCGAGAGCCCCTTTGGCCCCTTCCTAATCTCGTCGGCGATTTTATATGATTCTGGAATTATTGCAAGAAATCTCTCTAGTCGCTCCTTAAGGAAGTTAAACTCCATGTATTTGTATCTGCCCCAGAGGAAGAGGTCGATTTTCGCGCGATGTCCCTCGCGAAGCCAGATGGCAACCTTTGATGCCTTGATGTGCATATCGCGCTCTGAAGTGCCGATTTTCACCTGCGTTACTTTCGTTTCCGTTACGTGAGACTTTGACTTCGCGTCTTTTTCTTTCTTCTTTTGTTCGTATTTGAATTTGCCGTAGTCGGTTATTTTGGCGACCGGCGGGACGGCGTTCGGCGATACCTCGATCAAATCAAGCCCCGATTCGGCCGCTTTTGCGAGAGCGTCTTTAATCGGCATTATGCCGAAGTTCTCGCCCGCAGGCCCCAAGACGCGCACCTCGCGCGCGCGGATTCCGTCGTTCATTCGGACGCGCTCCTTTTCCTTTTGAGAAGTGTATTTTGTAAATCCCATTTGTTAGGTGGAACTATACCATATGCGGAACGTACGCGGAATCACGGGGCATACACAAAAGCACAGGTAACCTCGTCATTGCGAGCAACGCGAAGCAATCTAGGGTTCTGTCACATGTCTCTGGATTGCTTCGTTGCTTTCGGCTCCTCGCAAAGACGCGGGCGTGGTTGCCGCGTTATGTAC
>CAZSPA010000090.1:0-3775 GCA_964608685.1 uncultured Candidatus Saccharibacteria bacterium | reverse complement strand
CAAAATGGTGCTGGGTGTAAGATTTTATAAACTCACTTCGTTCGCCAACAAAATCTAACATGCCCACTAAATCTACACAAAGCACGAGTGATAATTCTGCTCCGCCCGTTTCACAATTTGCTTTCAACGCGGATGTGCCAGCGAGAGCTCTTGGCGATAAGAAAATTGCGTATGATGTTTTGCGATATATTCCAGAAGAATCTGCCGAGCATTACAAACTAGCGCCGCTCGCAGTCGTGGACGGAGTGCTCGAGGTTGGAATGACTGACCCCGATAATCTGGGAGGAATCGACGCGCTCAACTTTGTAACCAAAAACACAGGAATGCCCTTCAAGGTTTTTCGCATTTCCGAAGGCGATTTCAAAAATGTGCTCAACATGTATCGAGGGTTGAGCGGGGAGGTTGACAGGGCGGTGTCCGACCTTGCGACGGAAGAAAAAGCACGCCCCGCTTTTCAAGATAACGAGCTTTCTTCCTTGGATTTGGATGACCCTTCCATCGGCAAAGGGGAGCGTGGCACAGCAGAGCGGAATATTCAAGAAGATGCTCCAACCATTAAAATTGTCTCGACAATTCTTCGCTACGCAATCGATGGCGGAGCGTCAGACATTCATATAGAACCGCTCTCATCCAATGTGCAAGTGCGTTATAGAGTTGACGGAGAGCTTCACACAAGCACGGTTCTTCCTTCGAGCACTCACCGCGCGCTCGTGGCGCGCGTGAAAGTGCTGGCGAGCATTCGCCTTGATGAACAGCGCAAACCCCAAGACGGCCGTTTTTCCGCCTCTATCGATGACAGGACGATCGATTTTCGAGTATCTACATTTCCTTCTTATTACGGCGAGAAGGTGGTTATCCGCATACTGGACCGCGAGCGAGGATATATCCCTCTGGACAAAATCGGCCTTACAGAGAGAAATTTGGCTCTCATCAGAAAAGCCATCCACAAACCGCACGGTCTTATTCTCCTGTCCGGTCCGACGGGAACCGGAAAATCAACGACCCTTTTTTCCATGCTGAATGAGATTGACCGCGAACACAAAAATGTTCTCTCGCTCGAGGACCCCATAGAATACTTTGTTGATGGAGTAACGCAATCGCAGGTGCGCCCGGAAATCGGCTACTCCTTCGCGAACGGATTGAGAACGACCCTTCGTCAAGACCCGGACGTCATCATGGTGGGTGAAATCCGCGATTCCGAGACGGCAAAACTCGCTTTTCAAGCCGCCTTAACTGGACACCTAGTCTTATCAACCATCCATACGAATGACGCCATTGGCACTGTTCCTCGTCTCATAGATATGGGCGTGGAGCCGTACTTAATACCCCCAGTTCTTATTCTTTCGATGGCGCAGCGGCTTGTGCACACTTTGTGCCCCGATGGGGGAAAAGAGATGGAAATTACCGCAAGCGACCGCAAGAGCATAGAGGCTCAAATAACTACATTGCCGAAAGAATATCGATTTACGATACCAAAAGTTGCTTACGAGGCGGTACGGACTCCGACTTGTCCCACGGGGATTCGCGGGCGGCTGGCAGTATTTGAAGTTATGGAGATGTCCGCCAATATCGAGCGTATAATTCTCGACAACCCCGTCGAGTCGCGGCTATGGGCCGCCGCAAGGGTAGAGGGGATGCTGACGATGAGGGAGGACGCAATGATTAAGGCCTTTAATAAGCAGATACCATTCTCTGAGATATATTCTTTGAGTTCCCTGCTTCTGTCTGGAGACGAGGAACCTGAAGAAAAAACTAAAAATACAGAAGCGGAGGAAACACTATGACCCGGACATATCCCGTTAGAGGCCGCGGTCGCTCTAAATATTCTCGAATTTTTTGCCAGTTTTTTTAGAATCACTAACTCTATGTCTTCACAGCCAGATACACGACCGCGACCTGCCCCGTTAGAAGCTCGAGCGGGAACTGGTGTTTCGAAACAAAGACCGGATTCCCGGCTTCTAACGGGGACTGCCTCTAACGGGACAGGCGAGGTATCAAAAGGAAAAGTTCTGCTTCTGGACGACGACAAGTTTTTAGTCGATATGTACAGCATGAAATTCACCAAAGCCGGCTACACGGTAAAGGCATGCCTCTCCGCGGACGATGCCCTGCAAGCGCTTCGGGACGGTTTCCACCCGGACGCGATTGTTTTTGACGTAATAATGCCGGGACACGACGGGTTTTATTTTCTAGAAACACTGGAGAGAGAGAGAATAAATGGCAACGCCGCAATCGTGGCGCTGACCAACGAAAGCGACGATTTGCAGAAAGCGCACGCGATGGAGAAAGGCGCCGATCGTTTAATAGTAAAGGCGATGATGATTCCATCAGAAGTGGTAAGCGCTGTCGAAGAGGAGATTGCGAAAAAACACCGAGCATAGCGAGTATGTTTTTGCACCCCTACCCAATTAAGTATCACGCAACATCGTATAAAGTTTGGTATACTGTTGAGACGGTCTCAACTAAATCGCACGATTAACACATGAGAACTGATACTAAATTGGGGAGGGGCATAAGTTCTATTAACTCGCTTCGCTCGTAAGTATCTCTTATGGACTACGAATCGCAACTAAAAAAGTATATTAACGTTCTTGTGCACGAAGGGGCATCCGATGTCCATTTTTCGACGGGCGCGCACCCTACGATTCGCGTATCCGGCGAACTTGCGCCGATGTTAAAGGAGCCGGTCCTAGCCGGCGAAGACACACTGGGATTTCTGAAGGTTCTTGTGTCCGGAGAGCACGAAAAGCATTTCGAAACAACGCAGGAAATCGACTTTGCCTACGAGACGCAAGACGGAGTCCGCTTTCGCGGCAACGCGTTTTATCAGCGCGGCTCCATTGGGGTGGCGTTGCGCCTTATTCCGAGAAAGATCGGGACGCTTACAGAATTGCATTTGCCTGACGTGCTTGCGACTTTTGCGCGCAAGTCGCAAGGGTTCTTTCTAGTTGTGGGTCCTGTTGGGCAAGGCAAAACCACAACCCTCGCGTCTTTGATTGAGCTCATAAATACGGAGCGCATGGAGCACATTTTGACGATTGAAGACCCGATAGAATACATATACGAGCCCAAGCAGTCTTTGATAGAACAGCGCGAAGTGCGGGTGGACACGAAAGATTTTCCGACCGCTCTGCAATCCGCTTTTCGACAAGATATAGACGTGCTTATGGTTGGAGAGATGAGAGGGCCCGAAACAATGGCGGCCGCTGTTACAGCCGCAGAAACGGGGCATCTGGTCTTTTCCACGCTTCATACCAATAATGCCGCGCAGACACTGGATAGGATAATAGACACTTTTCCCGCTTCCCAGCAGGACCAAATACGGCTGCAACTCGCGTCTTCTATGGCCGGCATTTTCTCTCAGCGCCTCATACCGCGGATTTCCGGGGGGCTCATTCCCGCGTTTGAGCTTCTCATCAACAACAAAGCAGTGGCGAATCTAATCCGCGAGAAACGAACCCACGAACTGAACACCGTGATTGAAACAGGGTCTGGCGATGGAATGATAGACATGAACCGCTCACTCGCGGAACTAGTGGCGCGCGGAGAAATAACCCTCGAAAGCGCATATCAGAATTCATTAAATCCGAATATGTTGCAGAAATTGTTATGAGCCTGTAGCTTGCAGCCCATAGCCTGAAGCAATAAGGAAATCCATGAAAAATATTAATTTACGGGCCACTAGCTACTGGCTACTAGCTGTCGGCTACAGGCTATGAGCATCTTCACCTACACTGCCCTTGATGCCGAGGGAAATGAGCGCAAAGGCACAATA
>CAZSPA010000089.1:324-3795 GCA_964608685.1 uncultured Candidatus Saccharibacteria bacterium | reverse complement strand
CCTTCCGCGTTCGATAGAAATAAGTACGAACGAGATTGTGCGCGCAATCGGAAAAGAACTACGGACGATGGTAAATTCAATAAAAGATGTTTTGCAGGAAACTCCGCCGGAGCTCGCGGCGGACATAATAGACAACGGAATAATTATGACCGGCGGGTCGTCGCTTTTGCGGAATCTTCCGGAGTTGGTTTTCCGCCGAACGGGGGTGCGCGCTCGGCTCGGAAAAGACGCTCAATACTGCGTCGCGATGGGGACCGGCGAGGCGCTGAAGCATTTGGAGACCTACAAGAAGGCGATAATAGCCAAGAGGTAGGCACTGGGCATTAGGCAAAAGGCAATAGGGCCAAGCCGAAAAGAGAGGAGGTGTTTCCCTTTCGCCTATTTTCTTCTGCCTTTTGCCTACTGTGTGTGCCCATTCTTCAATCGCTCCACATCCGACAAAAGTTTTCGCAAGTTGGCTTGGATTTCATCCAGTGTCGCTTTTTCTTGCGACTCGCCTCGCTTTTCCGTTTCTTCCTCTTCAACGATTTCTTCAACATCCTCCTGAAGCTCGTCGACGTCTTCCTGGATTTCTCCGATGTCCTCCTGGATTTCTCCGATGTCCTCCTCGACCTCCTGAATGCTTTGCGTAGTGTAGTTAATCGTCATCTGGATAAATATCGAAAGATATATTGCCTCCAGAGAAACGATTGTTGTTAAGAAAAGCAGCATCCGGTCAAACGACACGATTCTCTCAATAGTCACAAAGAAAGCTCCAACAAAAAGAATGGTGTGTATTACGATTGAAGCCGGAGAGCCAACCCACCTTGTAAAAGCCAGGGCCGTCTTTTGGATGCGTTGCTTCATAGGCGGGATTATACCCCGCACCACAACTCTCACAACCATCTTGTGTGAAGAAATCTTTGTACATGGGGACACAGTGACATAATTTGCTCCCATTGAGTTGAGTGCGGGGCAGGTACCACTTATTGCTATAATGAGAAAATGGAAATGACAGGAAGTGTATATCTCGTAGCGGGCGGAAAGGAGACAATTGACGAGGTTTTGGCGAAACTTGCGAGCTCGGGCATAGAGGTAGATGGCAACCCTGACATATACATAAGAGAATATTTGCAATTCGGGATTGATGAAGCGCGCGAGCTCCGCTCGCGCGCCGGCTCGCGCGCCATCAAAGAAAAAAATCGCTTTTTTGTGATTGTGGCGCCAAGCATGACTGCGGACGCGCAAAATGCGCTTCTGAAAATACTGGAAGAACCCACTGCGGATGCGTCTTTTTTCATAATCACGCCCAACCCGGAGACATTGCTTCCGACTCTGCGGTCTCGCGCTCAAATAATTTCCCTTTCACTGGGGGCTGAACAAAGAACACCTATTGATGCAAACATCTTCTTGAAAGCCGACAAAATGAAAAGAATAGATATGTTGAAATCGCTTTTGCAGAAGGAGGGGGAGCAAAGGGATTTAGGTTCTATCATCTCGTTTCTTTCTGCTCTTGAACGCGAGCTTGGCCAAAGAGGTGCAAAGAAACAGAAAGAAGGACTTGCGGCAGTCTATCGCGCGCGGAAATACGTAGCCGACAAAGGGTCAATGCTTAAGCACCTCTTGGAACAGGTCACCCTTTTAGTTCCCAGGGAATAAAACCTGTATACGGTATCTTGTATATGGTATCTTGTATCTGAACACGATATACAAAATACTAAATACAAAATACTAACAATGCTATGAATTACGACTTCAAGATATTTGATGGAAAGCTCGCGGGAGCGAGGGAATGGCTCGCGAAGGAGTACAGCGGATTACGCACCGGTCGCGCGACTCCGGCGGTTTTGGACGGAATTATGGTTTCCGCGTACGGCTCGACGATGCCATTGAAACAGGTCGCGAATATCGGAATTGAAGACGCGCGGACATTGCGCGTCTCGGCGTGGGACGCGTCTGTTGTGAAGGACATAGAACGGGCAATTACTGTTGCGAATCTGGGGCTTGGAACGACGGCAGATTCTTCCGGACTTCGCGTGACGTTTCCGGAGCTTACCGCCGAACGCAGAGAACAGCTCATAAAAATTGCGAAACATAAATTGGAAGAGGCCCGCACGGCAGTAAGAGTCGCGCGCGATGAGGCGTGGAAGGAAATCCAAGCAAAGGAACGAGACGGCAAACTTACTGAAGACGACAAATTCAGCTTAAAAGAAGAGCTTCAGAAAAAAGTGGACGGCGCGAATGGGGAATTAGAAAAAGCTTTTGAGAAGAAAGAAGCGGAAATGGGAAGCTAGCCAGTAGCCGATAGCTTGTAGCTTGTAGCTTGTAGCTCGTAGCCAGAAAAATTATGACCACCGCATTATTAGTGATAGCGATTCTTGTCGTGCTGATTGTCGCGCACGAGCTTGGGCATTTTATCGCGGCGAAGATTTTCAAGGTGCGCGTGGAGGAATTCGGGGTCGGATATCCTCCGCGCGCTTTTCTTTTCGGGAAAATCGGCGAGACGGAATATACGCTCAACTGGCTGCCTTTCGGCGGATTTGTGCGGTTATTCGGCGATGAAGGAGAGAAACAGCACGGGCGGGGTAGTTTTGTCGACGCAAAGCGGCATGTGCAGGCGATGATTCTTATCGCCGGGGTTTTGGCAAACGCCATTTTCGCGTGGGGATTATTCGCCGGGGCGCTAACACTAGGAATTCCGCGCGCCGTGGATTCGCCCCGTCCGAATGAAACAGTGCATCTTGTCGTGGCAGACGTAGTTTCCGGCTCTCCGGCGGAGGCGGCGGGCATAATCCCCGGCGATAAAATTATCGGCGTCAAGGATGACAAGGAGGAAAAGCCGACAGAGCTTACCGCCGGCGCTGTCACGGATTTCGTCCGAGCGCGCGGCGGGAAGCAAATATACGTCAACCTCTTGCGCGCAGGAGCAACTTCTACCGTTGTGGTTCGTCCTGCTCACGCCGTAGTCCCCGAACAGGCGGGCTATCCCGCCGTTGGCGTTGCGCTTGCTCTGGTCAGCAACGATCCCTTGTCCGTCGGCGATGCGATAAAAGAATCTTTCTTTCGAACAAAGGACGCTTTTAGGTCTGTAGGAAATGGACTTTTGCAAATGGTTCGGGAGGCGTTCAGCGGACACCCGAATCTTGCCGGCATTGTCGGTCCGGTTGGGCTCGTAAGCATAGTTTCCGACGCTTCATCGCATGGACTTGGTTATGTGCTTGCGCTCGCCGGATTTATTTCCGTTAATCTTGCCGTCATAAATTTAATTCCGATCCCGGCTCTCGACGGCGGGCGTCTCCTGCTTTTGGCAGTTGAGGCGATTTGGCGGCGAAGCGCGCCGCGGCTTTTCGTGCAAACGCTGAATCTGTTCGGAGTAGTACTCATCGCGCTCCTTATGCTGACGGTTACCTACAACGACATCGCCCGCCTGTTTTCCTAACGGCTCATACGGGTGTGAGCCGTTAGGACCTCTTCCCAACTTCAGCGAGAGGG
>CAZSPA010000089.1:0-314 GCA_964608685.1 uncultured Candidatus Saccharibacteria bacterium | reverse complement strand
GGCTTGGCGGTTTTTAACGGTTGCAGTGTTCCTCCGTTAAAAACCGCCAGGCCTTTGAGCGTCCCTTTTGACCCGCCCCCGCATATCAGATACTATGCTCACAATATATGAGGCAATCTCAACTTTTCACCAAAACGCGGAAGTCGGCGCCTAAGGACGAGGTTGCAAAAAACGCAGAGTTTTTAATTCGCGCCGGATACATCCATAAAGAAATGTCGGGTGTGTATTCGTATTTGCCGCTTGGCTTGCGAGTGCTGAATAACATAATGCAAGTTATACGCGAAGAAATGAACGCGATCGGGGGACAAGAAGTA
>CAZSPA010000088.1:1513-3807 GCA_964608685.1 uncultured Candidatus Saccharibacteria bacterium | reverse complement strand
CTCGAACGGATGGGGTCCGTTGAAGAGCGGCGGGACGCCTTGAGAAAACTCCTGCTGGAGCTGCTCACGGCGACCGCTGACCACCCCGAGCTGGAGAAAACGATTCGGATCGCGTACAACGAACTCTCCAGCGTCATCGAAGACGAAGCTGACCAACCCAAGGACCCGTGAAAGGCCCCATGTCAGACGGATCTGAACTCTTCGATGCGGCGATCAAGATGTTTCGGGAGGGCTTCGAGGATGGGACCGTCGAACAGAAGCGAGCTGAGCTGAGGCTCCTCTTCTCGGATCTCACCCACGGAGTGAAGGACCCCGAGCTGGAGCATCTCCTTCGTTTCGTTTGTCGCGTAGCCGTACATCATTCCCTGGTCGCCTGCGCCGCCCACGTCAACCCCAAGCGCGATGTCTGGGGATTGTTGCGCGACTCGAATCAAGACCTCCAGGTTGTCTTTATATCCTATTTCTTTATAAACTTTTCTCGCAATCTTTTCAAAGTCAATTTTCGCTTTAGTTTTTACTTCTCCGCCAATCATTAAAGTGCCGTGACTGCCGAAGACTTCCACGCCTGCTCGGCTGAACGGGTCTTGCGCGAGCATCGCGTCTAAAATTGCATCGGACATCTGGTCGCAAACCTTGTCGGGATGCCCGCAGGTAACACTCTCAACGGTGTATCTTTCTAGTAGGTGGAACATGATAGATAAATCAAAATGCAAATATCAAAATGCAAAATGGCGGAGCGCCGCGAAGCGGCGCAAGCAAATGGCCGCGAATTCGCCAGCCAGCGAATTCGCACCACAATTTTGATTTTTGATTTTTGATTTTTGCATTGTCGTCAAACGTTCGCGCATCGTAGCAACATGACAGAATTTTTGCAATACTGCGGCACATGCGCAAAAGAAAAATTATACTGGCTTCAGCGTCGCCGTGGAGGCGCAGGATTCTCTCGGATGCCGGAGTTTCTTTTACTGCAGAGACGAGCGGATATAAAGAAAACATGAATCGGAAACTGTCTCCGCAGGTGCTGGCGGAAAAATTGGCGCTCGGAAAAGCTACGGCAGTCGCGAAACGGCACAAAAACGCGATTGTAATCGGCGCGGATACATTGATAGAATTTAAGGGGAAAATTCTCGGCAAACCCAAGACCAGAACACTTGCAAAAGAAATGCTTAAATCATTTAGCGGAACAACACACACGATAATTACAGGGTTTGCGATTGTAGATTCCAAAACAAGCGCATATATCGCTAGGACGGTTAGCACAAAAGTAGCATTTAAGAAGCTCTCATCCGCGGATATAGATAAATACGTGAAAACAGGCGAGCCGCTCCGAGCGGCTGGCGGTTACGCCATCCAAGACGGCGGCTCAAAATTAATAAAAGCAATAAAAGGAGACCACGATAATGTCGCCGGCCTGCCTCTGAAGGTATTGCTTGTTGAATTAGAAAAATTCGAGAAAAAAGTTATACACACCCCCGAGAGAAAATCCGTTGCTCGGGGAAAATAGGTATACAATGTGTTGCAATACTCCCGCCTGGCGGCGGGCGTTGGCCGAGATATAAATTAAGCAAGTGAAATATTATTAGCGTTTTATTATCAAGTTAGTAATCAATTAATGGGATATATGAAAGTGATTTCAATGTTTAGAAAAGAGGGAGTAATTTCGGTAACCATAGCGACAGTCGTGTCGCTGTTTCTTGTTGTCTCCTTGGTTCAGGCGACAACTACGATTAGTACGGATGTCACAACGGAGGGGGCTCTTAGCGTAACGGGCGCATCCACGCTAACCGGGCTTGTCTCTTCGGTCAAGGCATCATCTACGCGACTCTCCGTGTTTGACACGGCCTACTTCGGCGGTTCGGCAACTTCTACATTCAACTCCGCAGGCGCGCTGAATCTAGTCGCGGCTTTGACCGGAACAACTGGTTCGTTCTCCTCAACGCTCGGAGTAACAGGCCTCACTTCGCTTATTCAAGCATCCTCGACTCGGCTCTCGGTTCACGACACCGCCTACTTCGGCGGCTCGGCTACGACTACAATCAACTCCGCTGGGAATGTCAGCGTTGCTGGGACTCTCGCTGTACCAACTGGTCTGTCCACTTTTGGAAGCGGTGGCTTCGTTTCTCAAGCATCGTCCACAGTCGTTGGCGCACTGACTGTAACCGGCACGTTCAGTCCAACTCAAACTTCAGCAACGAGCTTTACTGTTAGCGGTCTTACCACACTTGGTCAGGCCTCTTCCACTCGGCTCTCGGTGCATGACACGGCCTACTTCGGCGGTTCGGCAACTTCTACAT
>CAZSPA010000088.1:0-1413 GCA_964608685.1 uncultured Candidatus Saccharibacteria bacterium | reverse complement strand
TGACACGGCCTACTTCGGCGGTTCGGCAACTTCTACATTCAACTCCGCAGGCGCGCTGAATCTAGTCGCGGCTTTGACCGGAACAACTGGTTCGTTCTCCTCAACGCTCGGAGTAACAGGCCTCACTTCGCTTATTCAAGCATCCTCGACTCGGCTCTCGGTGCATGACACGGCCTACTTCGGCGGTTCGGCAACTTCTACATTCAACTCCGCAGGCGCGCTGAATCTAGTCGCGGCTTTGACTGGAACAACTGGTTCGTTCTCCTCGACGCTCGGAGTAACCGGCCTCACTTCGCTTATTCAAGCATCCTCGACTCGGCTCTCGGTGTTTGACAGAGCCTACTTCGGCGGTTCAGCGACATCCTCGTTCAGCTCCGCAGGCGCTCTTACGCTCGCGGGAACGCTTACTGTCACAACGACAAATGCCGCAACATCCACGGCAATTATCGGTTGTATACAGACAACTGCCACGTCAACGGACACGCCCATCAAACTCGCATTTACGTCCTCTTCTGTAGCAACCACCACTTTTGGCGCTACAGCCAATGGGGGAACCGTAGTGTGGACATTCGGTTCGTGCCCATAGTAGATTCCTATATTATCAGCTAGCTTACCAAAGCATGTCATGAGAAGAATGCTTGTCAGTGCGTCTGTAGTTAAATCTGAGCGGTTCGCTAGCGATGTGACATTATCAGCTTATAGCGAACGCTCATGAGCCCCGTTAGAAATCGCAAACGAGCGGAACTGGCGGGAATCAAAATCCAAAAGTATGGACACACAACATAAAATCATCTCTGTCGGGGAATCAAGCTCCATTTCTGGCGGGGTGAAAAAATTCTTGCTTTCGAGTTCGGTCGCGGCATTGCTTCTGCCAGGGCTCGCCTTTGCGGCGTTTAACGACGTGACTCTTGCGACGGATGTCGTCTTGAGCGTCGGAGGGGTAACTGTAACAGTTTCTGGTACGAATGCCGTCATTGAGTCAATGACTGTTGGGGCATCAAGCTTTACTGTCGCGCTTCTCCCAAATTCATTCATAGAAGTCCAGTCGACTGACCGCAAGGTAATTGCAACGGATGCGCCGGCGAATTACATAGTGACCGATACCTGTAGCGCAACGGCATCAACGCTAAAGCTCTCTTCGTCAATCAGTACCGGTTCAATGACAATTACTCCTTCAAGCGCTACGTGTAGCGGCAATGCCTCTGGCAACTCCGCGACGACAGTTTCAACCGGAAGCGGCGCGGGCTCGTCTGTCGGAGGAGGAGGAGGAGGAGGCGGGGGACTGTATGTTCCTCCAAAAACTACAACGCCGGCTGCAGCTACGCAAGCTGTTGCAGCACCGTCAACAACGGCGGCCCCCGCGGCGACTGCCTCGGCATCACGGCTGGGCCGCGCCCTTCTGGGTCTGTCTGG
>CAZSPA010000087.1:2072-3825 GCA_964608685.1 uncultured Candidatus Saccharibacteria bacterium | reverse complement strand
ATTATTCCCACGATTTCCGCCATTTGTAAAGCCCACCGTTTTTTCCACTCATTTTCCTCCTCCTCCTCACATCCCTCATATTGGCTACTTCACGCCATGGCATGAAGTAGCCAATATTACATGCTCGTCAATTTCATAGAGCATTCATCAATTCAAAATTCAATGATTCAGCGGGCGTCTCGCGGATTTAAATAATCCGTCTTTGGCGGTCCTATTGAAGATTAAAATGTTTCTTAATCCACCCATCGTTTTCTATTGACTCGACTACCGCATACAGAACATCTTTGCCGATTCGCATATCCGCCTTAAGAAGAGTTATCAATTCTTCGCAGTCATAGGGGAAAACCCAAACGCTGTCCTGAAGGCGCAAGAAACCGCACTCTCGGATGAACATGCGCACACGCTCTCTATCGGGCTTGCGCTTTTGCGATATGTCAAACATGACAATTCGGTATCTTTTGTCCCACCGTTTTTTATGCGCCGCCATAAGCCGGGTTTTTTCCTGCTCTATCGCGAGTGCGCGAGCGCCTTCGTCGGTAATCTCTATGAATTTTTTTCCGCCTTTTTCCACAAAGCGAACAAATCCTCTAACAACAAGGCGCGACACGGCAGTGCGCGCCTGAAATGCGAGTTGGTAACGCTTTTTTCCCATTATGCGCGGGAATGCCTGGAAAATGTTCGGAGCAATCATCACAACAGCAATAATTCCAGCGATTCCCACCGCAGCAAGCACGGCATTTTGGACGTAACCCATTCGCCTTAGTTTTTTTGCCCTCGACTCCACATTTCCCATATTGGCTATTCTATGCCATGGCAGGGAATAGCCAATATGTGGGTTTATGCGAATGTGGATAAATGCAAATGCACAAGACCCAACGTTCCTAAACAGACCCAGTGCGTATAAACAAAGCATACTTACTCAAAAACAGTGTGATACAATCGATTTTATGAAAGTTATCGTGGTAGCCAACTGGAAGATGAAACCGCCGACTTTTAAGGATGCGAAAAGACTTTTTGACGCTACGAAGAAAACCGCCGAGAAATGCCCGAATGTTTCTTTGATAGTTGCGCCACCGGCGCTATATTTGCGCGAACTCGCTTCCAATTATCGCGGGAAGAGAATTTCTTTCGCGATACAGAATGCGCACGCCGAGGCAATCGGAGCTTTTACCGGAGAGATTTCGCTGGCGCAGGCGCGCGATGCAGGTGCCGAGTACGCTCTTGTCGGACACTCGGAGCGCAGAGCGATGGGAGAAACAAGCGAGGAGACGGGAAAGAAAGTTTCTGCGTCTCTTGCTCAAAAAATGACGCCGATTCTCTGCGTGGGCGAGACAAAACGAGAATCCTCCGGGGAACATCTCAATATTGTTGGAGAACAATTGCGCGCGGGACTTGCGGATGTGGCGCCCGCAAAGATTTCCAAAGTGATTATCGGGTATGAGCCGGTGTGGGCCATCGGTGGCGAGACGACGATGAGCCCGCGCGACATGCATTCGATGGCAATTTTCATCAGGAAAACGATAGTCGGCATTTACGGAGACATCGGGCACTCTATGAAAATTCTCTACGGCGCGTCTGTCGGAGAAAAAAACGCCCTCGCGATGCTGAAAGAGGGCGATGTGCGCGGTTTTATCGTCGGGCATGTGAGCACGAATGCCGAGAGATTCACGCAACTTTTGAAAGTGCTCCAAAAAGAATCGTAATAAATTACTTGTCCCGTTAGAAATCGCGGACGCGCGCATATGAAATATTC
>CAZSPA010000087.1:0-2062 GCA_964608685.1 uncultured Candidatus Saccharibacteria bacterium | reverse complement strand
AACAAAGTAGGAAGCCGACTTTACTAATCCGCGTCCTATTTCTAACGGGATGAAATGCATAGATGAAATACCGGCGAAAGATTTGAAGGAGAAGCGAGTGCTCGTTCGCGCGGGCCTTGACCTCTCTCTTGACGATAAAGGCGAAGTTACGGATATGTTCCGAGTTCAGAAAGCAATTCCGACGCTCAAATATCTTTCGGAGCACGGCGCGCGCGTGATAATCCTTTCGCACATCGGCCGCGACCCGCAGGAAACGAATGCTCCAGTCGGGCGGGCAATCAATAAATACCTAAAAGTTTTTTATGTGGCCGATATGCTCGGCTCTGCCGCGCGCGATGCAGTGAACGCGATGAAAGACGGAGAAATAATCCTTCTGGAGAATCTGCGGCAGAGGTATGACTTGGAAAAAGCAAACGATGGGAATTTTGCCCGCTCTCTCGCATCCTTCGGCGAGATTTATGTGAACGACGCATTCTCTAATTCACATCGTCCGCACGCATCGATGATTGGCATTCCGAAACTATTGCCGTCGTATGCAGGTTTTCTTGTTCGCGACGAGGTATCTGCACTTTCCGAAGCGTTGCATCCTCCGCAGCCGTCGATTGCGATTGTGGGCGGCGCGAAATTCGAGACGAAAGACCCAGTCGTACGTTCGTTTCTTGAAAGATACGCGAAGGTCTGCGTTGTCGGAGCGATTGCAAACGACTGCTTGAAGGGAAAAGGGTTTCCGGTCGGTCGGTCGCGCATTTCAGAACATGCGCCAGCGAGGGAAGTGTGTGAAAATCCGCATTTAATTACTCCATCTGATGTAACTGTGGAGCGTTGCGACAAGCAGGCGTTCGTGCAGAAACCGAAAGATGTGCAAATCGATGATAAAATAGTAGATATAGGGCCGGACACGGTGGCGGAAATTGCTCCGCATATCGCAAGCGCGAAGTTCATCACCTGGAACGGTCCCACGGGTATTTTTGAAGAGGGGTATGTTTCCTACACGTACGCGATTGCGGAACTTATTGCGAAAAGAATGGAGAGAGGCGGCGCGCACTGCGTTATAGGAGGGGGAGACACTATAGCGGCCCTCAAAGATTCGGGAATTCCGGAAGAAAAATTAGGATTCTTTTCCACGGGCGGCGGCGCGATGTTAGAATTTCTCCTCAAGGGGACCTTGCCTGCAATCGGGGCGTTGGGATAGTGTTAGGACGCAGTAAGGCGACTCTTCACTGCATCCTCTAGGGTAATTGAGCCCGTATTTTTCCTTGTGTCAAAGCGGCTTCTCCTTCCTTGTATGATGATTGATGCCAGAGCTTGAAACCGTCTCCCTTGAATCGCGGGATTATGTGGACGTGCAGGTGGTCGACAACTTGGCCAGCGTGTTCGCGATTGTTCATGTTTACGTTGATACCGTCGGCGCCGACCGCTTTCTCAATGACAGAAGCCAGAGTACGGACTACCTTTGTAACAGCTTCCCAGTCCTCCGGTAGCACATCGAATATATTTTGTGAATGCCGTTTGGAAACAACAAGCGTATGACCCGGATTCACCGGCCGGATGTCCAAGAACGCAAGAGTCGCATCGTCTTCATACACCTTGAACGAGGGCAATTCGCCCTTGACGATTTTGCAGAAAATGCAACCTGCCCCGTTAGAAATTTGTTTTAACATACGTTTCATCTCATATAATAGTTATTATTCTGCCCCTATTTCTATTGCCGAATCCGATTTTCAAATTTCGTTCGGGGTCGGCGCTCATGTATACAGTATACCGTATACTGTATGCCGTATGCGGAATACCGAATACTGAATACTAAATACGAATATGGAAATCTCCGAATTAGTGCGCACACTACTGAATAAACGAGGAATCGAATCCGACGAGGCAGTGGCGGCCTTCCTCGCTCCCAATTATGACTCCCACACTCACTCGCCGTTTCTTTTGGAAGGTATGGATAGGGCTGTCGCGCGCGTATTTTCCGCAGTAATGCGCATGGAGCGGATTGCCATTTACGCGGACTTTGATTGCGATGGGATTCCGGGCGCGGCCTTGCTTTCTGATTTTTTCGCGA
>CAZSPA010000086.1:0-3849 GCA_964608685.1 uncultured Candidatus Saccharibacteria bacterium | reverse complement strand
CGTGCGGGCTTTTTAATGTCGTACACGACCTTATCAATAATCAAATAGTCCCATCCCATGAATGTCGGCTCCATTGAGGAGCCCTCTACGATGTACGGGGCGGCGATAAAGAGCCTGATGAAAAGCGCGAGGCCGAGCGCGACCACCGTGTATCCGAAAATGGAACGGGGAGAGGAGGGAGAAGTCCCCGATGACGAGATAGTACCTTTCACTTTCGTCTCTACATCATCCATATCGCCCATGTGCGCGTAGTCTACATCGCGCGTGCCGTTGACACCAAGCACTTGCGATGTTGCATCGCAAGAAGTTTCAAGTTGCAAGTAGCAAGTATCAAGATTCACAGCATTTTTGTTAGGCGATGTTCCTTTTTTCAACTTGGAACTTGTAATTTGGAACCTGTTTGGCACTTGATACTTGTTTTTTTTGATACTTCCGCACATCATTTGTGGTACGATGTGCGGCATGGCTTGGATAATCGCCGGTTTAGGGAATCCCGGATACGAATATGAAGGCACGCGCCATAACACGGGGCGCATGGCGGTTGAATATTTCGCAAAAAGCGCGAAGTTGAGCGAATGGAAGGAGGATAAAAAAGCGAAGTCCCTCGTATGTCGTGGCGTGGTTGATAAGACGTTGGTAGCGTTGGTACTTCCCAACACATTTATGAACAAATCCGGCGCCGCCGTTGCAAAATTCGTGAAAAGTCCGAAAGCAGCCGAGCGCATGGCCGTTGTGTACGACGATTTGGACCTTCCGTTGGGCGAAATGAAAATTTCCTTCAATCGCGGAAGCGGCGGGCACAAAGGCGTTGAATCAATTATGAAAACACTGAAAACCAAAAAGTTCACGCGCGTGCGCGTGGGCGTTTCTCAATCAACGGCATCGGGTGCCATCCGAAAACCCGTCGGAGACAAAGTAGTGGTTAATTATATTCTTACGAAATTCAAGGTGCACGAACTGGAGCAATTGAAAGCGGTATTCAAAAAAGTCTCGCGCGCGCTTGAGACAATCGCGACAGAAGGCCCCGCGCGGGCGATGAATCAGTTTAACTAGTTAGTAGAAAATAGTTTGTAGCTAGTAGTGGAATGCAAATTGTGTTGACAAACCATATCGTCTGGCATATCTTCTGCGCAGGGTGATTTTTTCGGCCCTCAATAGCAATCAGGAGGCACCATGAACATTGAGCAACGCACAAGAGTGAAGAAAGTCCATGACCGCTGGCAACAGTGGGAAGAAGATTTTGCGCTGTCGGTTTGGAGGAACCAAAAGCTCTCCGCAAGTCAACTTGGCTTTGAGCTGATTGAGCACATGGCTTGCATGCAGTCGTCTCGCATTAACTTGTTGGCGGTCACGACGGTTACTGAGGCAGCAAGAATCGCTCATGCCCACTACTGCTACGCGCGGACACTGCGTGCGGGGGCACTGCGTTACGGCGCAGAATAAATACCGTCCAACCAACTTTTTCGCAACAAGCGAGCCGTTGGAAGGACGGTTTTCGCTTTTGTATTTTCTAGAAGCTAGCAGCTAGGCGCTAGAAGCTAATTGGCGGGTTTCAGCGTCATCCTCCTCTCCTTCGCTTCAAAGAAGGTGATTACGAATGGGTACACTTTACCGAGTTCTAACTTCGCGCGCAGGTCGGCTTCGCTTGCGAATTCAGAGACGTGGACCAATCCCGCAACGCCCTCCTCAATGGATGCGAGTGCGCCGTGTTTGTTGTACTTGATTACGACAGCATTGACTTTCTGGTCTTTCTTGTATTTGTTGGACGCTGTAATCCACGGGTCTTCTAGAAGCGCTTTTATAGAAAGCGATACTTTGTTGTCTTTTATTTCAATAACCTTTACTTTCACCTGTTCTCCAACTTTGTAGCGAGACTTTGGGTTTTCAACGAGCGCCCAATCCATTTCGGAAATGTGCACCAATCCCTCGAGGCCTTCCTCGAGTTTTACAAAGACTCCGAATTCCGTGGATCCAGTTACGATTCCGTTAAACACATCGCCGACGTGATATTTCTCGACGAGGGACGAGCGCTCTGACGTTCCCGCCCCCTTCTCGCTGAAAATGAGTTTTTGTTCTTTAGGATTGGCAGTTATAATCGTGACCTCAATCTTCTGACCGGCCATTTTTTTGAGTTCCGTGAAGATTTTGTCTTTATCGCCATCTTCTACGCGCGGATAATGAGCCGGAGAAAGCTGGGAGGCCGGGAGAAATCCGTTGATTCCGTTCCAGTTGATTATCAGCCCTCCCTTATTTGCATCAGCAATTTGGACCTCAAACGAGGTTTTCTTTAGCATAGCCGATTCTGCCTCGTTCCATATAAGCGCTTGGCGCGCCTCTCGCAAACTTAGTTCAATATAACCGTCCTCGTTGTCAGTCCCAACGACTTTTGCAGTAACAATATCGCCAATGTTGACATTCTTTAATGTCTCGCGCGCGGACAGGTACTCGCGTCCATAAATGATTCCAGTTCCGTACGGATGCAAATCGACAAATACCCGGGCTCGTCCAACCGCTATTACCGGGCCTTCTACCACATAGTCATTTTTCGGAGTTTCCGGGGAAGAACGCAAAAGTTCCGCCATCGGCCCGTCTACAGATGCCGATGACGAGTCCATCGACCCTTCTTTTTCTGCGATAACTCCCTGATCTTTGTTACCCGCTGTTTTCTCTTGGTCCAATTCTGTTATTTGACTTGTATTTACAATCATGTTTTTCGCGCTCGGTGTCCGTTCACACGTTGGAACTATCATGGCGGCGATCTAACATACTGACCCTACCGGTGATGTTCCGAAACTCAAGACCTAACGGGAAGTGTGTCGGATATAAACCTCTCGCTCTATTAATTAATAATCGGACATTCGCCTTCATATAATCCGCGCTCGCTTGGAAATGAAATCAAGCTTTCATTTCGCTCGCCTCGCTAGGTGATAACGTTCAACAGAAACCGTCCTTAGGTGTGCGCACAATATACAGCATTCTTCGTTTTAGCGCAACTGGCATCTGATATAATACGTTCGATATGTTACTACAGACTACTAACCACTAACTACCCATATGATTGTCACACACCACGGGGGAACATGCGTGCGCATAAGCGCGGGAGATACGACTCTCGTCTTGGGGCCTGTTTCCAAACAATCAAAGAATTTTAAGCCGACGAACTTCGGAGCGGATGTGGCTTTTGTCTCGCTCAACCATCCGGACATGAACGGCATCGAGGAAGCTGGGCGAGGAGATAAAGTCCCTTTTTCAGTTACAGGTCCTGGGGAATACGAGGTAAAGGAAATTACAGTTGCCGGCTTTCCTACCAAATCAAAACACGGCGGAAGCGAGAGAATCAACACAGTGTACTCACTGCGTTTCGACGGCCTCTCGGTTCTGTATCTCGGCGCTCTTGGAAGCACCGAACTGCCGGCGGATGTTTTGGAAATGGACTCGCCGGATATTCTTATAATCCCTGTCGGCGGAAACGGCAGTTTAACTCCCGCGGAGGCCGGAAAGCTCTCTGTCAAACTTGAGGCAAAAATAATCATCCCGATTCTCTATGACGATAAGACTCTCAAACAATTCTTGAAAGAGGCCGGCGAAGAGAAGGTCGCGCCGGTTGAGAAATTGACAGTGAAGCCGCGCGATGTGGTAGGGAAGGAGAATGAAGTCATTGTCCTTCGGACATAAATCAAAAATCAAAAGCCAAAAATCAAAATGACAAGTCAAAATTTAACAAATGGGTGTATATCCTCATTTTGCATTGCACATTATCATTTTGCATTTTGATATTTACATTTTGCATTGTTTTTTATGGTTCTACAAAAAGCGGTGGACAACCTAAAAAATCGTCCGGAGAACGAG
>CAZSPA010000085.1:0-3889 GCA_964608685.1 uncultured Candidatus Saccharibacteria bacterium | reverse complement strand
CTTTTACTCGTCATAAGGCACCGTTTCTTTTCACTGGGAATATAAAATATCGTATTAAACTATATAAAAAGAAGTATAAAAACTATACAAAAAATACCAAATAAACCGGCTTTTCCCAAAAATCGTATATTCATTAGAAACAATCATTAAATATTACTAAATATACTAAATATTATAGAGTATTACTTATGAAATGCAGGATATCCGCGACCGTGGACAGGGATAAGGTCGAATTTCTGAAAAATATGGTTAAAAAAAAGAGGTACAGGAACGCCTCTCACGCGATAGAGACTGCAATAGAGCTTTTAACGGAGAAGGAAAAAAATGAATAAAAATTTGCTGGTTCTAGTGGCTGTATTATTTGTCGCGAACTTACTAACCAGCTACGCCGGCGCAATTGAGTTCTATTTCAACGAAAGCTCCGGTGAAGAATCGATAACAACAAGCAATTACGCGAACAAAACAATATTGACATTCACGCCCCCCGCGACTGCGAATTATACCATTATCGCAACCGCGGAACTTAACCATTCAAGCGCGGGAGCGGGCGAATATGTTGGAGCAGCCTTGACTGTTGATAATATCGTATACCAGGAAATTCTGTACAGGCCCAAGGACATAACCGATTGGTATCCTTTCTCCGCCGTCAAATTAATCAGCCTGAATGTGAGCCAGCACAAAATAATCATAGAATGGAACGCTACGTCAAAAGGCTTCATAAGAAACGCGAGGATATTCGTGATGCAGGTGGACGCACAATACAATGAAAGCGAAACCGCTTCGACAACGAACAGCGCAACACCTGTTGAGAAAGTCAAATTGAATTTCACCCCGGCGTCTGCCGGGAATTATTTAATCATATCCTCCGCGAACCTGCAAAACTCCGCAACAGGAAGGGCCGCCGTCGCAAAACTTTACGTAAACGGTACGGAACAGATGAAATGTATTTACGACCAGCGGGATCTGGGAAACCGTTACGGGTGCGCAACCATGAAACAAATTAGCCTTCCCGCAAGCCAAGTGACAATGAACATCACGCTCAACGTGGAGAACATAGCAGACACGGCAACGATAAGAAACGCGCATCTGGTCGCAATCAGGCTGGACGAATTCAATAAATCATACTACAACGAAAGTGAAACATCATCGACGCCCGCAGCCGCAAACACATGGTACAACAAAACAATCAATGTCTATACAAGCACGCCCGGTAGGCATTTGGTCATTGGTTCGATAGAGCATCAATCAAGCACAGCCAACTCGAACAGGATCAGGTTTTACAACGGCACAACACCCGTAGATAATATTTCCGTCGAAGCAAGCGCAACAAGCGACTGGACCACATCAATGTTCATGACAATTTCCAATTTGACAGCAGCTTCTCAAACGGACAGGTTGGAGCACAGCGCGACCGGCGGCACGTTAAGTAATTTTGCAGTAAACAGGTCAAGATTAATATCAATTTTAGTGGAGAATTCAACCCCGTTAATGTTATCCGTCTCAACTTCAACAAGCCCGATAAAAGGCGGCAATGTAATAACAATAACCGGCAACAACATCGACGATCCGAACAGCCAGACGCTAAACATGTATTGCTCTGAATCCTCAACTGCTCCGAACGCGACAAACACAATATGCACCGGCGGAACCACAGTCGACACTACAAAACCGTACGCTATGACTTGCACATACACCACAAGCACTGATGATATTACCCACACTCCTTACTGCCGGACGTTCGACGGAGATTTCTATTCCAACGTCGTAAACACAAGTTTCATAACCGATTCCACGCCCCCATCCACCTCAGTGGCTAGTGTAGCCGGCGACCTGGACGTCACATATTATGACAATGTAAATGACGGCTGGACCAACATAACAATCAGCGGCGAAACAAGCATGGTTTGCAGGTGGGGAACTTCTGATATACTGTATTCTTCTATGACCAACGACTGCACAATTTCCGGCACTCAGGCATCATGCCCGACAATTACAACGGCACAAGGTCTAGACTCGTACAACTTCTATGTAAGCTGCCAGGATTCTTTGTTGAACTCGCAAAACGTAACACAGAACTTGGACATAACTTCCTTGGTCCACGATTGGACCGCACCGACAACTTCTGACAATTCGTCAACAGACATTCACGTCCCTCCGTACTCAATAAAAATAACAGAGAACGACAACTTAGCGTACGGGACTGCCAGCATAAAAACATCTTATTGCACAGACACATCCGGCTCATGCACGCCTTCGACGGGTATAGATTCCGGTGAAATTGTCACATTCACATCTTCAAACAGAGGCATCAACTTGTTAAGATACAATTCATCGGACCCCGCAGGCAACATACAATCGATCCAAAACAAAACGATAAACATCAACAATCTTCCAGTCTTGACTTCCGCAATCGACAATACGGCAACTATCAAAGGAAACTCCGGTATAACAATAACTACGATTTCCACCGACACGGACTCAAGCCAAACGCTCAGCTTATTCGTGTGCAACACAACATCCGTGTCGTCTGCTGGATGCAGTTACACATATTGTTCAAACGCAACCGGAACTGTCAATTCAACTTGCTCTTTCAATTCAGAAAATGACGACACTACTCACAGCTGGTACGCTTTCCTTTACGACAGTTTAAACGAATCTGCAATAACAAACATGTCCGGAACTTACTTGACAGATTCGACATCACCAATTATCACAATCATAAATCCGGAAAATAACACGTACTCGGAAAATTCCGTATCCGCGCAGTTGAGTATTAGCGAAACGACAAATTGGGCCGGTTATTCACTGGACGGCGCGGCAAACGTGACCATGGTTAACTCAACTTTAACATTCTGGAGCTCCACGATATCAAGCCTGTCCAACGGCGGGCACACGATAAAATTTTACGCGAACGATTCTTACGGCAACGTGGGCACAAACGAAAGAATATTTTCCGTTGACACGACATTGACAGACGCAACGCCTCCGACAATAACCGTGTGGTCGCCTTCGAACGGAACTTACTATTCGTCGTCTAGCGTGCTTGCGAATATAACGCTTAGCGAATCAGGAATCTCGGCTTCGTATTCGTTAAACGCGACAGCAAACGCGAGCATGAGCAACATCTCATTGGTCAGCTGGAACGCAACACTGTCGCAACAGGACGGTCCATACAGCCTCAGGTTTTACGCAAACGACACATCGGCAAACAGGAACACCGGCAATTCTTCAACAATTTATTTCTTCATAGATACAACGAGGCCGCAAAATGTTTTGAAAAACAACACGCCTACTTCGCCTAATGACACAGTCGATATAGTTTGCTATTCTCAATGGGCCGATAATATCGGGTTGGATTACGGTTACCTGGAACACAACGAAACCGGCATTGCAATAAATTCAAGCCAAATTTCATTAATCGGAAACGATTGGATAAATTACACGATAAATTCTGTCAATACGACTCCGGGCATAATACAATGCAAAGCTTACGCGTTTGACAAGGCCGGTTTATCGAACACAACAACATGGTCAATAACCATATCGGATATCACAGCGCCTGCAATCGAGAATGTTAGTTATCTGCCTAACACCACAAGAGACCTGGATCCGGGCGTAATGATGAACGTCACGGCATTTGTTCGTGACAACGTTTCCGTGGGCAGCGTATTATTGCAATACAAATTAAACACATCGTCCGATTGGACAGAAAACGTGATGACGCCTGTTACTTCAACGATGTATTCCGGTAACTTCACTCCTACAACCGGCAACTGGAGCTTCAGGATATACGCAAACGATACGTCCAACAACATAAACTACAGCGCGGTAATAAATGTTTCAATAGGATTAGATTACGCGTGGATCAATGTCACATCAATCCAAACAA
>CAZSPA010000084.1:0-3908 GCA_964608685.1 uncultured Candidatus Saccharibacteria bacterium | reverse complement strand
CCTACATCACTCTTGATTTTTCGGGGGCCCAGCTTGAGTTTATTACTCCGCCGCTCGCTCGCGAGACAGGCATCAACAGATTTTTAGAAAAATTGCAGGCGTGGAGCTACAGGCGAATCGGCGATGAATTTTTATGGCCTTTCAGCATGCCGCCGATACTGCCGGAACACAAACAAATCCCTTTGGCCGGCTTCGGCACGTCCGCGGAGGGCAATAAGAAGAATGTCTATCGCGAAGGATTGAAACGGCGCTACGGCGGAGCGGTACAGACGATTTCCGGCATCCATTATAATTTCTCGCTCACGGACGCATTTTGGACATCCTACGCAAAAGGGAAGGGCGCGACCAAACCGCTTTCTGTTTTTAAAGACGAAGCGTATTTCGCGCTCATGAGGAACGTTATTCGTTTCGTCCCGCTTATCACATACCTCTTTGGCGCTTCCCCAGTCGCGGATAAGAGTTTTTTTGCCAGAGTGCCAACCGATTTAAGAAGATTGAACCCATCGACTTATTTCGGGCCCCACGCCACATCTCTCCGTTTGAGTAATTTCGGCTATCAAAACCAAAAAAGGGTCCCAATCAGCATCTCGTACAATTCACTGAGAGAATATACCAGCGATTTGTCCCGCGCGGTTACTACGCCGTCAGAGCTGTGGAGCTCTCTCGGGGAATATAAGCATAAACGGCGAATTCAATTAAACACCAATATACTGCAGTTGGAAAACGAATTTTATTCCTGCATACGGCCCAAGCAAAAACATCACGTTCACCGCGACCAAAGCACTGCTTGCTCTTTGGCGTGCGCCGGGGTGGAATATGTGGAACTGCGAAGCATTGACCTCGACCCCCATCTGCCAGCTGGTATCGGCGTTGAGGAGCTTCGCTTCCTGCACACTTTTATGATTTATTGCTTGTTTACTCCGAGCTCGCTCTTCAGAAAGGGCGAGCAGAAGCAGTATGAAAATAATAATTCTCTGGTGGCGCTTCTTGGCCGAAAGCCTGGTTTTGCCATCGTACACAAGAACAAAAAAGAAGGTTTCACCAGTTGGTCTCTAAAGATTCTAGAAGGAATAGCGAAAGTCGCCAAATCTCTTGATGCAGCGTATAGCACGCAGGATTATTCGCGCGCCGCCCGCGCGCAGAGAGAAAAGATTCTTGATTCTCGCCTCACCCCATCTGCTCGAATCCTTGAGGACATAAAACAATCGGGTGTGTCATATGCGAAATATGGTGTTTTGCTCGCAAATGGGTACAAATCGCGATACCTTTCCGTTCCCTTAAAACGAGAATTTTCGGCGCAAATGAGGGAGCATGCCCGCGCATCCTTGGCGGAAACGGCTCGCCGGGAGGCACACGACGCGTGGATTCTCTCCGGTTTCGAGCATCTGGAATTATCCACGCAGGTATTAATTCGCGCGGCACAAAAAAGAAACATCGAAGTCGAAATTCTTGATGCCGGGCAGAATGTCATCGAACTTTGCAAAGGCGGTAAAAGGGAGGTTGTGAAGCAAGCTACTATCACGCGGCACGACAACTATCTTACGTACGAGCTTATGAGCCACAAAGAGCTGACAAAAATATTTCTCGCGCTGGCGGGGCTTTCAACGCCGCGCGGAGGACATTTCGAGAACGCATCCGAGGCAATCGGTTTTTGCAGAGAGAATCATAGCCAGGCGCTTGTCGTGAAGCCCGCGAGTACTAATTACGGCACAGGCGTTTATATCCTGAAACCAAAGCAAGATGCAATGTACGCGCTCGCTGTCTCTCGCGCTTTCAGATACGACAAGAGCATCCTTGTTGAAGAATTCATACAGGGCAAAGAATATCGTTTTCTAGTTATTGCCGGGAAAGTTGCAGCAGTACTAAACCGCGAACCGGCGAATGTTGTAGGCGATGGGAAACATACAATAAAAGAAATGGTCGCGTTGAAAAACACAGACCATCGAAGTTACAAAACGCCGGATAAATATATAAAACTCGGCATCGCTGAGATGGAAGTTTTGTCGGAAGAAAAATTAACTCCAGATTCCATTCCCGCTCGGGGGCGAAAGGTATATCTGCGCAAAAATTCTAATGTGAATGACGGCGGTGACCCACTGGACATTCCAGATATGCCGCAGGCGTACAAAAATATCGCGCGGAGAGCCGCTGCGAGCGTAGGAGCGCAAATATGCGGGGTCGATATGATAATAAAGAATCCGAAAAAACGACCAAATAAAAATTCATATTCCATCATCGAGCTCAATTTTAATCCTGCGCTCTACATGCATGCATATCCGATTCGAGGTAAAGCGCGCGACGCGGGCGGAGCAATACTGGATTTTCTAGGCTTTTGACGCGCGCAGCGCTTAATTGTTCGGATCGAACAATCGCTTTAGCTTCGCCCCTTTCTTTTTATCCAATCTCGCCTTAAGTAATTCAAGGGCCACTGATTTTTCATTAAAACGACGGTTGTCGGCAAGCTCTAGAAATTCGTCGAAATCAACTGATTTAAGAATTATTCTTTCACCACCATCTAGACTGATTTCGGAAACTTTTTTTAACCCCTTTGCGACAAAATGAATTTCTCCGCCTCGTATCCGCTTTCCTCCAACAATTCTCTTTTTGCCGCTTCAAGTATCCCCTCGCCCTCGTCAACCCGTCCGCCTGTCGCGCCGATGAACGTCTCCTTGCCCGGCTGCTCCTGTTCTGTGAGAATTATCCTGCCGTCTGGAAGAACCGGAAAAACAACGACAGTGTCCGGTCGTTTCAGTTTCTCAAAAATGGCGGTCGTTCCGTCAAAAAGTTTCTGCTCCCATTGATACACGTCGAATATTTCGCCAGAAAATACCTTTTTGGCGTAATCCGGGATTGGCTGTTTCGATTTCGGGCGCTTGATTTCCATACCCTCTATTATGTTGTCTAACGAGGTATACTACAAATATGCTTCCCCTTATATCCATTGCTGTTTTCGCCGCGACTCTTATCGGCGGCCTCTTCGCGTTGCATCTCAAAGACCGCTTGCATTTGATTCTCGGTTTCAGCGGAGGCGCGGTTATTGCCGTAGCATTTTTTGATATTTTGCCGGAAGCGTTGGAATTGGCAGGGGCAACTTATTCGGCATCGACTATTCTTGCCATAACAGTGCTTGGCTTCGCGCTCTATCTAATGCTATACCGCTTTGTTCTGCCCCATGGGCATGCGGAAGAAAACCATTCAATCCAGGGGAATGCCGGAGCCGTCAGCATTTCATTTCACAGTTTTCTTGACGGAATTGCGGTAGGGCTTGCATTCCAGGTATCTCCCGCTGTGGGCGCGGTTGTTGCAACAGCCGTATTGGCGCACAATTTTTCTGACGGCATAAATACAGTAAATATGATTTTGAGGCATCGAGGAGAGAAGGGTAGCGCTTTAAGATGGTTATTTGTAGATGCTTTAGCTCCAGTTTTAGGCATTATTTCAACGCTTTTCTTTACCGTTCCAGGGGCGCCGCTTGGATTATTACTCGCTCTGTTCGCCGGCTTTTTTCTTTATATTGGCGCGTCCGACCTGATACCGGAAAGTTACCACGGGCATCCTGTGCGGTGGACAACGATTATGACGCTGATTGGAATTGGGGTTCTCTACATCATCATCAAACTTGCGGGTATATAGTCTGCCTCGAAGAACTATTTTTTCTGGCGCTTTTCCCTACGGATGAGGGTCCGCCTCCGGCGGATAATCTCTTTTCCGATGTCTTCTAGGTTAAGGCCTTTTTCCGCGAGCAGTACGAACAAGTGGTAAAGAAGGTCAACGGTCTCCTCCTTCAGCCGCTCTTTGGTCTGTTTTTGCGCGGCGTGAATTACTTCAAGCGACTCCTCGCTCACTTTGAGAGAAATCTTATCTACGCCAGCCTTGAATAAGCTCGCCGTATATGAACCTTTCGGCAT
>CAZSPA010000083.1:0-3973 GCA_964608685.1 uncultured Candidatus Saccharibacteria bacterium | reverse complement strand
CCGCCGGTTGCCGGCGGGTCTCGCCAGCAGTCCGCCCACATTCTGATTACCGGCGGAGTAGCGCCGCTTACGTTATTAGTGTTGGTAACATTGCACCAGCCGACATTCGTATCCGTGCTGTCCCCCCACGCCGTAATAGCGTCTGTCACGGTGCCGGTCACAGAATTGCTTATATCCTGCAACTGCTGTTCCATCGCGCTTAAGTCGCTCGGGCCGGGGAGCGCCCGCGCGGCGACCAGCGCGTCAAACTGTTGAAGGGCCGTGCTTTGGACGCTGGGCGTACTCGAACTGGTAACATCCGTTATCAATCTGTCTATGCTGGCCAACGCTTGGGTGGAGGCAGTTATAGCACCCGCGACCGCAGTGGCGCGCGGGGTAATTTGCGAATTTATGACGCCCTGCGAGAATCGGGTCGAGGTCGCTATCCTTATAGTAAAGGCGCCGGAGGTTGTTTGCCCGCCAGCTGAACCTGCTGTGCCTGTTCCGGCCGCATACGCGGTTGCTCTGGGGACAATTAGATCCCAACACGTCTTTTCCGCCGTACGCAGTCTTGCGATTTCTCGCATAAGCGCGCTTGCAGTTCCGTTTTGCGCTTCCAAATACCTTAGCCCTCTTTCTTTGGCGTCGACTAGAATTCGGAGCGCGGCATTAATGACGCTGTCGCGCAGGCCCGCCGATGAGTCTGATACGACCCGGTCCAAGTACGAGGGGCTTCCGGCAGTGCCTTGAATCAGACCCTGCAATCCTCCGCTCACGCCCGCAAGTATCTGGACGCCGACTCTGGCAAAAAGGCTTCCGACCATCTGGTCTATGTCGTTGGCGCTTTCCTGCCGGCGGAAGCCGGAGCCGAGCACCTGCTTCACATTTTCCGAGACGAAGGTTCCCGGAGTTACCACGCGCCTTCTGCCGTCCGCGTCGACCGTTTCAATGTCATATGTGCCGTTGTTCCATCCGAGCCGCGTCAGCATGTTGTTTTGCGCCGCGGCCATATCGCCTAAGACCAGATTATTCGCGTTGATGTATGAATAAAGTGGAATGCAATTGGGGTCAGCCACCATTAACACATCAAGAAATCCTCCGAACCGCTGTCCCATAATCGTGGCCTTGAGTTGGGCGGGGTTTCCGTTGTACGAACATCTAAGAGATTCGCTTGAGTTTCTCGTCTGCGTGCTATATTCGCGCTGAATGGCGCGCTTGAGGTCGGGGCGCCACGCCTCGTTTACCGCGTCTAGCCGAGCTCCGGTAAGGGCGCTTGTCATGACGGTGTCGCTAATTTCCAACAAGTCTTCGTCTAGGTTTTCGGGAAACAGCGGCCCGCCGTCTCGACCGGTAAGGAACTTATCCGTAGTATCTTCTACAATGTTTGCCAACTCGTTCGCCACTTGAGCGTTGACTACTCCGCGCAGAACGCATTCCTTGTAGGTTATGGTTCCGGTGTTTAGAGTAACAGCCGCGTCGCTCACCGGGACAAATGTGCCGCCTATGGCCGAGCGCGAGCCAACGCTCATGGAATCGGCCCCCGCGTCATTGCATCCGAATATCCCTTGGCGGCTTAATCCTTCCGCATCCGCGGACTGCGCAAGCATGAAAACAAAAGACATGGCAAGGCCGAAAATTATAAGCGTGGGTTTTTTCACCCCGTTAGAAGTCATAAGCGAAAAAGAATTGTGCTGCAAAATTCTTTTTCTCGGACCCTCACTAGGATTAATGTGGGAGCTAAAAGCTATCCTGCCTAGCTGATCATTCCTGTCCAAACTTTGACTTCTAACGGGGCTCATGGCGTTTTATTTCTCTGAAACGTTGCGAGAGAGTTGAATGAAGTAAAGACCTTGAGCTCCGCGCTGTTGTATGTGCGCAGAAGTGCCAAAGACGCCATTGGGTCATCGGCGTGCTTCACCATCGCTTCAAGCGTTGCGGCGAATTGCAAAAGAGAATTTATGATTCTCGCGTGATAGGAAACGGAATCTTTCGGCACGACCGCGCTTTTTGCATTTTCTGCCGCCTTTCTATACCTTTCGGCGTATCCAGAAAGCTCTGCGAGATTGCTTTCGTCTCGAGTTTCCACATATCGGGCGAAAACTGCGAACTCTGCTTCAGTATTTTGCAGAAGCGGCGCAAATGCTATGCGCATATCGCTTCGATATTGGAGCATCCGCACGTAAGTGGCGTCGGGGTCAACTCTGATGTCGCTTTCCAATATCGGCGCGTATGCGACCGGCGCGGTTAAAGATGAGGCCACACTCTCGGCAACGCGCTCTCCGGCTTCAGCCGTGTACGCTCCCGACTGTTTTAGAGAGGCATACTCCCCGATGAGTTTCCCCAAGGCATTATCGCCTATTTGCGACAAGTCGTTCGGGTCATAAGGTTTTGTTTCCGGGATATTTTCCGCAATTCCCAGCTGCGGAAGGTCGGCGGTATTTCTCGGCGCATTTTCTTGCGCGGCGCTCGCGCTTTCTTTTTCAGAATAATTGGAAACTGCCTGCAACGATGCCCTTTTGGATTCTATCGTAGAAGTTATTTGCCAGAAGAGGGCTGTTAAAAGAACCGCGACGGAAAATACAGCCGTGACAACGATGCCAGAAAGCCCGCCTCCATACGCGCGCCCCGTTAGAGGCCACAAGATTTTTTTCATAATTAGCCGTAATGTATGCATAGCAAATAAGCCATAGCCTCTAACGGGGCGCGTCTGTGTTCCACGTGGAAATTATAACATCCGTGAAGCAGGCACTAGGCAAAAGGCGCTAGGCAATAGTGGAAATACCCAAGGCCTCTCCTCGGGCATTCCTGTATTTGAGGTGAGACCTTGGGTATCCGGTAGAAGGCCACCTTCATTTGGTGTGTTGAGTCTACAATCCAACACCGCTAAAAGAAAAAATACTGCCGGTGTCGCTTTTGGAGAATTTAATGCCGCGCGCGGAGAAAAAATCCGCGAAGGCCACGAAATTTCTAATGAATTTATCTGCGGATGCGTTGTAAGCGAGAATAGTTTCTGCCAAGTTGCCGCTATTCGTCGCAACAATCGCGGAAAGGCCCGCACTTATTTCTCCATAACCTTGGATGAGCGCAGCGTGGAGCGGCTGTATTTCTCTTGGAACAGAGTTTATCTTTGCAATCGTGTCTCCAAGCCTTGCGTAATCCCTCGCCACTCTCAAAATCTCTTCCGCGGCGAATTGCCCTCCGTCCGAAGGAGAGGGGGCGGGAGTTGGTTTTACGCCAGCCCTCGGCTCGCCCATAGGCGTGGCGCCACGGGACGAAAAGAAATCCTGCAAGGATGAAACCGTATTTTGGTGAGTGTCCTCAAAGCTCCCAATATACGAACCAAGTTCGTTTCCATAATCAAAAAGAGCCTTCTCTTCGGGCGTGCGGGTCTTTGTCGCAATCGAGGTGCTTATCAATCCGCGGGGCGTCAGCGGATACAGATTCCAAAACATCGCGCTGTCCGTGGTTTCGGGATTTCCCCTCACTTCTGCGAGAGATATTTCTTGCGTAGGTACAACGTCTTCAGCGGCCTCGCCACCCCGCGCAACGAATGGAGAGGAGTACGAAAACGGAGGATTGCTTACCACTGCCTGCATAACTGATGGCAAGTTCATTTCTAGGGGGCTCTCTTCTGTCGGAACGGCAGTGTCATATGAAAAAGGAGGTTCAGAAACGTTTTCTGCAGGCGCGGTCTGACTAAAGTAAGCCAACTTCACTTGGGATTTCCGCGCGACTATAAAACTGCCGAGTAAAACAAGAATTACAGCGAGAACGAATAGCGCTAAACGTGGATGCGAGTGAAACAAATGCATGACATATAGCGTATAGCGTATAGCGTCGAGTAGCAATCCCGACGCCTTGGTCGGGACCATGACTTATCGTCGGGGCAGGCTGGGCGGTGTTAGAATGCATCAATGATTAGACGTTATGTAGCAACCATCTTGCTGTGCAGTGCCTTTCTTCTTTTTAACCCGGGTTTTGCACACGCTTCTCC